>NZ_RJVK01000003.1 GCF_003752135.1 Caminibacter pacificus | reverse complement strand
GGATTGATTCGAATAATAACGGGATAAGAGATGATGTGGAGATTAAGATATTAAATTTCAAACCGAGTATATGTCGTTTCAGACCTGATGCAAAAGAGTGTAACTTATCACATAATCCAGCTTTTATTGCTGTTGCTTTTCAGTATGCAAGAACATATCAGAAAATTCTTAATGAATTCGACGGTACTAAGGAAAGTGCTTATAGGTTGGAAAGAATAGTGAATAAAGCTGTAGAATGTGGTTTTTATTTTGAATATATAAAAAAATCAATAAAATATGTAAGTCCTGGTGGTTTAACAGAATCAATAACTTACAATACAAAAGATAGAAAACAACATTATTATGAGTATGATAAACAATTAAGTAGCGGTGTTTTTAGTGGGACAAAATATTTTAAAGATTATCCTAAACAATGTGAGTTTAATGTTAGGTTAATAGAAAAAGCAATGGAAAAATAAAATAATAGATTTTTTTATTTTTTTATCAAAAAAGTCTTGACATGGGATATGTTTTTACATATAATTTCAATCCACAAAGACAAATAAAGAGATGCCGGCGTAGCTCAGTTGGCTAGAGCAGCTGATTTGTAATCAGCAGGTCGGGGGTTCGAGTCCCTTCGCCGGCTCCATTGATTAATTCAGCGTTTGACCAGTTAAACTGGTGGGGTTCCCGAGTGGCCAAAGGGGACGGGCTGTAAACCCGTTGGCGTTCGCCTTCGCAGGTTCGAATCCTGCCCCCACCACCATGAGCGGGCGTAGCTCAGTTGGCTAGAGCGTCAGCCTTCCAAGCTGAGGGTCGCGGGTTCGAGTCCCGTCGCCCGCTCCAGTACTGAGAAACTGGGAGCTGAGCAAACTACTTTAATAATGTTGTCTGCTCATACACTCCCATAATTAATTATTGTTTTGTTAAACAAAACATTGCTAGCAGTGTTTTTGCCCATATAGCTCAGTGGCAGAGCACTTCCTTGGTAAGGAAGAGGTCGCCGGTTCAATCCCGGCTATGGGCTCCAGCAAGGCCTTGTTGGAGACCATAAAAGAGCTAATTTTTAAAAATTTTAAATGGAGGAATAAAATGGCAAAAGAAAAATTCCAAAGAACTAAACCACACGTTAATATTGGTACTATCGGACACGTTGACCACGGTAAAACTACTCTTACAGCAGCTATTTCTGGTGTTCTTGCGATGAAAGGTTTCGCAGAAATGAAAGACTACGATCAAATCGACAACGCACCAGAAGAAAGACAAAGAGGTATTACAATTAATACATCTCACGTTGAATACGAAACTGAAAAAAGACACTACGCTCACGTAGACTGTCCAGGACACGCAGACTACGTTAAAAACATGATTACTGGTGCTGCGCAAATGGACGGAGCAATCTTAGTTGTTGCTGCTACTGACGGTCCTATGCCACAAACAAGAGAGCACATTCTACTTTCAAGACAAGTTGGTGTACCAGCTATCGTTGTGTTCTTAAATAAACAAGATATGGTAGACGATGAAGAGCTTCTTGAATTAGTTGAAATGGAAGTTAGAGAACTATTAAGCGAATATGATTTCGACGGTGACAATGCACCTGTTATCGCTGGTTCTGCTCTTAAAGCACTTGAAGAAGTAAAAGCTGGTCAACTTGGTGAGTGGTCAGAAAAAATTATGGAACTTATGAACGCAGTTGACGAATATATTCCAACTCCTGAGAGAGATACTGAAAAAGATTTCCTAATGCCAATCGAAGACGTATTCTCTATTTCTGGTAGGGGTACAGTTGTTACAGGTAGAATTGAAAGAGGTATCTTAAAACTTGGTGACGATGTTGATATCGTTGGATTCAGAGAAACAAGAACTACAAAAGTTACTGGTATCGAAATGTTCAGAAAAGAAATGGACGAAGCTCAAGCTGGTGACAACGTAGGGGTACTTCTAAGAGGTATCGGAAAAGACGAAGTTGAAAGAGGTATGGTTCTTGCTAAACCTGGAAGTATTACACCTCATACAAAATTTGAAGCAGAAGTTTACGCATTAACAAAAGAAGAAGGTGGTAGACATAAACCATTCTTTAACGGATATAGACCACAATTCTACATCAGAACAACTGACGTAACTGGTACTATTCAATTACCAGAAGGTGTAGAAATGGTTATGCCTGGTGATAACGTAAAATTAACTGTAGAATTAATCGCTCCAATCGCACTTGAAGAAGGTACAAGATTCGCTATCAGAGAAGGTGGTAGAACTGTAGGTGCGGGAGTTGTAACTAAAATTATCGAATAAGGGTTCTCCCCTTATTTTTTAAAGGATAAAGATGAGAGAAATTATTCATCTAAAATGTACTGAGTGTGGAAGATTTAACTACCACACAACAAAAGAAAAAAGAAAACATCCTGAGAAATTCGAGATTAGAAAATATTGTAAATGGTGTAATAAACACACTATTCACAAAGAATCTAAACTTTAATTTCGGGCTCTTTGCCCTTTCATTAGACTCTATAAAGTTAGGGTCTAATGAGCGGGCGTAGCTCAGTTGGCTAGAGCGTCAGCCTTCCAAGCTGAGGGTCGCGGGTTCGAGTCCCGTCGCCCGCTCCACTTAGGGCAGTAGCTCCAATGGTAGAGCGGCGGTCTCCAAAACCGCTTGTTGGGGGTTCGAGTCCCTCCTGCCCTGCCACTAACCAATTTTTGGAAGAGGTAATTATGGATAAAATAAAAAAATTTATCAATTATGTAAAAGAAGCAAAAGAAGAATTAAACAAAGTAATTTTTCCAACAGCTCAACAAGTAAAACAATCATTTATAGCTGTAACATTAATGGTAACGGTAGTGGCGTTATTTTTAAGCTTGATTGATTTAATTATGAGTTCAATTCTTAAAGTAGTATTATAAGGAATATTATGGATAATAATAAAAATATGCAATGGTACGCTCTACAAGTTTATTCAGGTAGTGAACTAACTGTAAAAAAAGCTATTGAGAACTTAAAACAAGAATTGAATTTGCATGATAAAATCGGCGAAGTAGTAGTGCCTACCGAAGAAGTTATCGAAGTAAAAAACGGTAAAAAGAAAATTTTTGAGAGAAGTATTTATCCAGGATATGTATTTTTAGAAGCGGATTTAGATACTGCGTTGTGGCATAAAATCCAATCTCTTCCAAAAGTTGGTAGATTCATTGGTGAATCTAAGAAGCCAACTCCTCTAAAAAAAGAAGATATTGAAAAAATATTGGAAAAAGCAAAACAAAAATCTGCGCCTAAACCTAAAGTTAGCTTTGAAGAGGGCGAAGTGGTAAGAATTATCGAAGGTCCTTTTGCTAACTTTACAGGTGAAGTTGAAGATTTTGATTATGAAAAAGGTATGCTAAAACTAAACGTTACGATTTTCGGTAGAAGCACACCTGTAGAAATTCATTACACAAAAGTAGAAAAAATAGTATAAAGGATTCGGGATGGCAAAAAAAGTAGTAGAAGTATTAAAACTTCAAATCCCAGCTGGTAAAGCGAACCCATCACCTCCTGTCGGTCCAGCACTTGGACAAAGAGGTATTAACATTATGGAATTCTGTAAAGCTTTCAACGAAAAAACTAAAGATATGATGGGCTTTACAATTCCTGTTGAAATTACTGTTTATAACGATAGAAGTTTTACTTTTATCACAAAACAACCACCGGCAACTGACTTATTAAAAAAAGCTGCTGGTATTCAAAAAGGTAGTTCAAATCCTCTAAAAGAGAAAGTTGGAAAAATTACAACTGCTCAACTTAGAGAAATTGCTGAGAAAAAACTACCTGACTTAAATACAGATGATGTAGAAGTAGCAATGAAAATTCTTGCAGGAAGTGCAAGAAGTATGGGTATTGTAATAGAAGACTAAGACCACAGTGTGGTAGCAAAAATATTGCGTAGGAGTGAAAATGGCAAAAAAACATGGTAAAAGATATTTAGAACTGCTAAAAAAAATCGATAAAGATGTATATTCATTAAAAGAAGCAGTTGAAAAAGTAAAAGAATTAAAATCTGCAAAATTTGATGAAACAGTAGAATTAGCTTTAAGACTTGGAGTTGACCCAAGACATGCCGACCAAATGATTAGAGGTAGCGTAGTACTTCCGCACGGTACTGGTAAAGAAGTTAAAGTAGCAGTACTAGCAAAAGGTGAAAAAGCAGACGAAGCAAAAGCTGCTGGTGCTGATATCGTAGGTGAAGATGAAGTACTTGAAATGATTCAAAACGGAAATCTTGATTTCGATATTTTAATCGCTACTCCTGATATGATGGGTAAACTTGGTAGATTCGGTAAAATTTTAGGACCAAAAGGTCTTATGCCAAACCCTAAAACAGGTACTGTAACTATGGATGTTGCTCAAGCTGTTAAAAATGCTAAAGCTGGGCAAGTTAATTTCAGAGTTGATAAAAAAGGTAATATGCACGTTGGAATTGGAAAAGCAAGTTTCAGTGCTGAACAATTACTTGAAAATGCAATTGCTTTCGTAGAAAAAATTAATAAAATGAAACCGGCAAGTGCAAAAGGTAGATATATTCAAAATGCTGCACTAAGCCTAACAATGAGCCCAAGCGTAAAACTTGACGTTAACGAATTAGCTGAATACAAATAGGCCGAGTGCCTAAGTCCAAGTGACTTAGAAAGCAGGTGGGTTAATCCCTTAATACCCTGCCGAGTCTAAGAGAAAGGAGCTTTATGAAGAAAGAACTAAAAAAACAAATCGTTGAAGAGCTAACTCAAGAGTTTACAAAAGAAGTTAGCGTTTTTTATGCTGATTTTAAAGGTCAAACTGTAAAAGAACTAGAAGCTTTAAGAAAACAAATCAGAGAAGCTGAAGGTAAAACAAGAGTTGTAAAAAACACTCTTGCAAGAATCGCATTTGCAAATAACGGAATCGATGTTGATTTCGAAGAAAATAATATTTTCGTATGGGGTGAAGATCAAATCACTCTTGCAAAAATTTTAGTTAAACATGCAACGGCTCATAAAGACTCTTTTAAAATTAAGGGTGCAGTAATTGAAGGTGAAGTAAAAGATGCTGCATATGTTGAAGAAGTAAGCAAACTTCCAACAAAAGACGAGCTTCTTGGTATGGTTGCATTCATGATGAAAGCTCCTATTGCAAAATTTGCATGGGGACTTAACAAATTAATCGAGAAAAAAGAACAAGAACAATAAAAAATATAAATTAAATAGGAGGAGTAGATATGGCTTGTACATTTGAACAAATTTTAGAAACTATTGAAAACTTAACAGTAAAAGAACTTAACGAATTAGTTAAACTTTTCGAAGAAAAATTCGATGTAAGCGCACAACCTACAGTAGTAGCTGGTGCAGCAGGTGGAGCAGCTGGTGGTGCTGGTGAAGAAAAAACTGAATTCGATGTAATTCTTAAAGATGCTGGTGCTAAAAAAATTAACGTAATTAAAGTTGTAAGACAAATTACTGGTGCTGGACTTAAAGAAGCTAAAGAACTAGTTGACGGTGCGCCAAGCACAATTAAAGAAGCTGTAAGTAAAGAAGAAGCTGAAGAAATCAAAAAAGCACTTGAAGAAGCAGGAGCAACTGTAGAAGTTAAATAATTTCTCTTGCTTTTTTTCTTTTTTTATGATATATTAACTTTTTTATACCTCTACACAAATTCTGCGCAGGAGAGCCTATGTTAAACCAACTAAAATCAGCAAATAGATTAAGACTTGATTTTTCTAAAATTCCACAAATACTTGATATTCCGAATTTACTACACTTACAACAAAATTCGTTTCAAGATTTCATAAATGTTAAAGAACCTGAAAAAAGCGGTATTCACAAAGTATTTAAGTCTATGTTTCCGATTACGGATGCGCAAAATAGAATTACTTTAGAATATGCGGGAATTGAATTTAAAAAACCTAAATATACCGTTAGAGAATGTATGGAAAAAGGTCTTACATATTCTATACCTATTAGAATCAAAGTCAGACTTATAGTACATGAAAGAGATGAAAAAACCGGTGAAAAAATCGGTATTAAAGATATAAAAGAGCAAACTTTATTTATTAGAGATATTCCTTTAATGACTGAAAGAACAAGCTTTATTATTAACGGCGTTGAAAGAGTTATCGTAAACCAACTTCATAGAAGCCCGGGTGTTATCTTCAAGCAAGAAGAAGCACAAAATTCAAATAAATTATTATATTCGGCACAAATTATCCCTGATAGAGGTAGTTGGGTTTATTTTGAATATGACGTAAAAGACGTTTTATATGTTAGAGTAAATAAAAGAAGAAAAGTTCCTGTTACGATACTTCTTAGAGCTATGGATTATAGCAAAGAAGATATTTTAAAAATGTTTTATCCAATAATTGATATTTTTGTAAAAAATAATAAATTTTTAATGAAATCGACTCAACTTGAAGTTGGAAAATTAGATTATGATTTAAAAGATGAAGACGGAAATATAATAGTTCCAGCAGGTAAAAGAATAACAAAAAGAAAACTAAAAGAAATTCAAGAAAAATATGAGTTTGTTGAATATCCTATCGAAACACTTCTTGATAGACATTTGGCAGAACCGGTATACGATCCGGTAACAGGTGAAGTTTTATTTGATACGTTAACTGTTTTAAATGAAGTAAAACTTAAAAAAATAGCTGAATCTCAAATTGAGCATTTTAAAATCGTAAATGACTTGGCTGACGGTGTTGATGACGGTATTTTGAGAGCTTTTCATCAAGATATGGAAACATTAAAAATTTTAAAACAAACTGAGGGCATCGAAAACGAAAACGATTTGGCAAGAATCAGAATTTATAAAGTTATGAGACCTGGGGAGCCTGCAAACCCTCAAACTGCAAAAGAGTTGTTTGAAAAATTATTCTTCGATCCTGAAAGATACGACTTAACAAAAGTCGGGCGTATGAAAATGAATCATAAACTAGGTCTTAACGTTCCTGATGAAGTAACTGTTTTAACATATCAAGATATTATTAAAACTATTCAATACTTAATAGGTGTTAAAAACGGTGTTGGACAAATTGACGATAGGGACCATTTAGGAAACAGAAGAATCAGAAGTATCGGAGAATTGCTTGCAAACAAACTTCAAGACGGTCTTGCAAAAATGCAAAAAACTATTAAAGACAAAATGACGACCGTTACGAATGTAAACGACCTGCTTCCTATGGATTTGGTAAATACTAAACTTGTAACGACAACAATTTTAGACTTTTTCGCAACAGGTCAGCTTTCTCAATTTATGGACCAAACAAACCCACTTAGTGAAGTTGCACATAAAAGAAGACTTTCAGCACTTGGTGAGGGTGGTGTTACAAGAGAAAGAGCCGGATTTGAAATTAGGGACGTTCATCCGAGCCATTACGGAAGAATTTGTCCGATTGAAACGCCTGAGGGACAAAACATCGGTCTTGTTAATACTTTATCAACTTATGCTAAAGTAAATGAATTCGGATTTATCGAAGCTCCTTATAGAGTGGTTAAAGACGGTCGCGTTACTGACGAAATCGTATATTTGACAGCAACTCAAGAAGAAGAAAAAGTAATCGCTCCCGCTTCTGTAAGAATTGACGAGCAAACGGGAGAAATTCTTGATGATTTGGTAGAAGCGAGAAAAGACGGCGAAATTATTCTTGTTGATAAAAAAGAAGTGGATCTTTATGACCTAAACCCTAAAATGATCGTAGGGGTCGGTGCGTCACTTATTCCGTTCCTTGAACATGACGACGCAAACAGGGCGTTAATGGGATCGAACATGCAACGTCAAGGTGTTCCGCTACTTAGAAGTGAGGCGCCGATTGTCGGTACGGGAATGGAAAAATACGTAGCGCGTGATGCGTGGCAAATCGTAAAAGCTAAAAGAGGCGGAAAAGTTATTAAAGTAGACGCTAAAAACATCTATATTTTAGGTGAAGACGAAAACGGTGCGTATATTGACCATTACGGACTTGAAAAATACCTTAGAACCAACCAAAATACATGTTTTGACCAAAGACCGATTGTAAAAGTCGGAGATGTTGTAAAAGCCGGAGACGTTATTGCCGACGGTCCAAATATGGATAACGGGGAAATCGCACTTGGTAAAAACGTTCTTGTTGCATTTATGCCGTGGAACGGATACAACTTCGAGGATGCTATCGTTTTAAGTGAGAGAATTATTAAAGACGACGTATATACATCTGTACATATTTATGAAGAAGTATGTGAAGTTAGAGAGCTAAAACACGGGCTTGAAGAATTGACAGCGGATATTCCTGGTGTAAAACCTGAGCATTTAACTCATCTTGACGAGAGCGGAATTATTAAAGTAGGTACATACGTAAAACCTGGAATGATTTTAGTTGGTAAAATTTCACCAAAAGGTGATGTAAAACCTACGCCTGAAGAGAGATTATTAAAATCTATTTTCGGTGACAAATCAGGACATGTCGTAAATAGTTCTCTTTATGCACCTGCAAGTATGGAAGGTGTGGTAATAGACGTTAAAGTTTACACTAAAAAAGGTTATGAGCTTGACGAAAGAGCTAAAAAAGCTTATGAAGAAGAAAAAGCTAAAATTGAAGAAATTTATCAGAATCAATTAAGTATTATCGATAAAGAAGAGATTTTAGCACTTGCAAACTTACTTTCAAGCAAACCTTTAATCAAAGACGTTGAACTAAACGGAAAAACATACAAAGCCGGCGAAACTATTCCAAAAGAAGAGTTACAAAACATTAACAGATTCTTATTACTAAGTCTTGTTGAATATTTCGATGAAGAAACTCAAAAAGAATTCGAAAACGTAAAAGCTAAATATCAAAAAGAAAAAGAAAAAATCAGACGTGATTACGACGAAAAACTTGAAGTGCTTGAAAGAGACGACATCCTGCCAAACGGTGTTGCGAAAATGGTAAAAGTATATATTGCAAACAAAAGAAAAATCAAAGTCGGTGATAAAATGGCAGGTAGACACGGTAACAAAGGTATCGTAAGTATTATCGTACCTGAAGAAGATATGCCTTATATGGAAGACGGAAAAACTGTTGATATCGTATTAAACCCTCTTGGGGTACCTTCAAGGATGAATATCGGGCAAATTCTTGAAGTGCATTTAGGACTTGTAGGTAAAAAATTGGGAGAACAAATTCAAAATATCCTAAAAGAAAAACAAGACGATATGATGAATAAACTAAGAGCCAAAATGAAAGAAATAGTAAAAGTGGCTCATTTCGGAGAACATTTTGAAAAATTCCTTGATAGCTTAACAAACGAAGAGTTATTAAAATATGCTCAAGATTGGGCTAAAGGAGTTAAATTCTCAACTCCTGTATTCGAGGGTGTTACTGAAGAAGAATTCAAAAAACTATTCGAACTTGCAGGAATTCCGGAAGATGGAAAAACTCAACTTTATGACGGAAGAACGGGTGAGCCTATTAAAGAGAGAGTTAATGTCGGATATATGTATATGTTAAAACTACATCACCTTGTTGATGATAAAGTTCACGCAAGAAGTATCGGACCGTACAGCTTGATTACTCAACAACCTGTAGGTGGTAAAGCACTATTCGGTGGACAAAGATTCGGGGAAATGGAAGTATGGGCACTTGAAGCTTACGGTGCGGCATACAACCTAAAAGAGATGCTAACTACGAAATCGGACGATGTTGAAGGTAGAAATAGAGCGTATAGAGCTCTAACAAGAGGAGAAAACGTTCCGATTGAAGGGCTTAGTGAAACATTCTTTGTATTATCTAAAGAGCTTAGAGCACTTGGACTTGATTTAGAGTTTTATAAAAAGGAAGAAGACAATGAAGAATTTTAAATACGTAAAACTTGACTGGGACGAAGAAAACAGACCGCAAGATATCGATGCGGTACAAGTAAAAATAGCAAGCCCTGAAGAGATTCTTTCTTGGTCTCACGGTGAAGTTAAAAAACCTGAGACTATTAACTATAGAACTCTAAAACCGGAACGCGACGGGCTTTTCTGTGCGAAAATTTTCGGTCCTATTAACGATTACGAATGTCTTTGCGGTAAATACAAAAAAATGCGCTACAAAGGAATCGTGTGTGAAAAATGTGGTGTAAAAGTTACTACTTCAAAAGTAAGACGTGAAAGATTCGGTCATATTGAGCTTGTAACACCTGTAGCGCATATTTGGTATGTAAGTAACCTCCCAAGTAGAATCGGTACGCTTCTTGATATAAAAATGAAAGACCTTGAGAGAGTTCTTTATTATGAAGCGTATGTTGTTTACGAACCTGGCGATGCACCTGTAAAAAGAGGTGACGTATTAGTTGAAGAAGAATACCGAAAACTTGTAGAGTTATACGGAGATACCGGTTTCCATGCTGAAATGGGTGCTGAGATTATCAGAAAAATGCTTGAAGAATTAGACCTGCCAGAAATGTATTATTCTCTAAAAGAAGAGCTTAAAAACACAAAAAGTGAAGCGAGAAAAAAAGAGATTGTTAAAAAACTTAAAATCGTAGAAGGATTCCTAAATAGCGACAATAGACCTGAGTGGATGATTATGTCTGTTATTCCGGTATTACCGCCTGATTTAAGACCTCTTGTAGCACTTGACGGAGGTAAATTCGCGGTAGCTGATGTTAACGACCTTTATAGAAGAGTTATTCACAGAAACCAAAGACTTAAAAGATTAATCGAACTTGACGCGCCTGAAATTATTATCAGAAACGAAAAAAGAATGCTTCAGGAAGCGGTTGACGCACTATTTGATAACGGAAGAAGAGGTAACACTATTAAAGGCGCGAACAAAAGACCTCTTAAATCTTTAAGTGATATTATTAAAGGTAAAACGGGAAGATTCAGACAAAACCTTCTTGGTAAAAGGGTTGACTATTCAGGAAGAAGCGTTATTGTTGTGGGACCAAATCTAAGAATGGATCAATGCGGTCTTCCTAAAAAAATGGCGCTTGAATTATTCAAGCCTCATCTAATCGGTAAACTTGAAGAGAAAGGTTACGCAACAACTATCAAACAAGCAAAAAAACATATCGAAGAAAAAACTCCGGAAGTTTGGGAATGTTTGCAAGAAGTGGTAGATCAATATCCGGTATTGTTAAACAGGGCGCCAACACTTCATAAATTATCTATTCAGGCGTTCCACCCGGTACTAATCGACGGAAATGCGATTCAATTGCATCCGCTTGTTTGTGCGGCGTTTAACGCCGACTTCGACGGTGACCAAATGGCGGTACACGTACCTTTATCTCAAGAAGCGATTGCGGAAGCTAAAATTTTAATGTTAAGTAGTATGAACATTCTATTACCGGCATCAGGTAAAGCTATTGCTGTACCAAGCCAAGATATGGTACTTGGTGTTTATTATATTTCACTAATCAAAGACGGCGTAAAAGGCGAACATAAACTATTCGCAAGTCCGGAAGAAGTGCTTATTGCTTTTGATGAAGGTGCTGTTGATTTACATGCGAAAATCAAAGTAAAAGTAAAAGGCGAAATAGTAGAAACTACGCCTGGTAGAATGATTTTACACTCAATTACGCCTGATTTCGTACCGGTTGAGATGTATAATAAAATCATGAAGAAAAAAGACATTTCGGCGTTGGTTGATTATGTATATAAAGTGGGCGGACTTAAAGTAACTGCCGAATTCCTTGATAAATTGAAAGATTTAGGTTTCAGATATGCTGCGAAAGTCGGGGTATCTATCTCTATGGCTGATATTATCGTACCTGAAGACAAACCTAAAATTATTCAAGAAGCATTGCAAAAAGTAAAAGAAGTTCAAGAGCAATATAAAAAAGGTCTTTTAACAGAGCAAGAAAGATACAACAAAATTATCGATATCTGGACAAAAGTGGATAACGATATTAAAGAAAAACTTCTTGAAATTATGAAAAAAGACAAAGACGGATTCAACTCAATTTATATGATGGCGGATTCGGGAGCAAGAGGTAGTGCGTCTCAGATTAAACAGCTTGCAGGTATGAGGGGTCTTATGGCAAAACCTAACGGAGAAATTATCGAGACTCCAATTATTTCGAACTTTAAAGAAGGTCTGAACGTACTTGAGTTCTTTATTTCGACTCACGGTGCGAGAAAAGGTCTTGCGGATACGGCTCTTAAAACGGCGAGTGCGGGATATCTTACAAGAAAACTTGTTGACGTATCTCAAAACTTTAGAGTTACAATGCAAGATTGCGGTACTCACGAAGGTGTTGAAGTTACGGATATTACCGACGGTTCGACATTGGTTGAGTCTCTTGAAGAGAGAATTTACGGAAGAGTACTTGCGGATGACGTATATGACCCTATTACTAACGAAGTGTTATTTACTGAGGGTACGCTAATTACTGAAGAAGAAGCGAAAGAGATTGTAAGAAAAGGTGTTAAGTCTGTAAAAGTCAGAAGTGCTCTTACTTGTAAAGCGCCTAAGGGAATCTGTGCTAAATGTTACGGAATGAACTTGGCTGAGAGAAAACTTGTAAAAGTAGGTGAAGCCGTAGGTATTATCGCAGCTCAATCAATCGGTGAGCCCGGTACTCAGCTGACACTTAGAACGTTCCATACCGGTGGTATTGCGGGAAGTACGCAAGAAGAAAGACAAATCGTAGCGAGCAAATACGGATATATCAGATACTACAATATCGAAACATATGATAGAGACGGAAAAAGAATCGTTGCAAACAGACGTAATGCGGCTGTATTGTTGGTGGAGCCTAAGCTAAAAGCGCCGTGTGACGGAATCGTAAAAGTTGAAACTCAACACGAAGAAGTGATTATCGAAGTACATTGTGATGATGGAAGTATCAAAAGATATTCTTTAAGAAAAAACGATATCGTAAAAGGTACCGAGCTTGCAGGTATTGCAGGTAAAACGGAAGGAAAACTATATATTCCTTACAAAGACCAAAAAGTAAATAAAGACGACGCTATCGTTGAGGTAATCAAAGAAGCTTGGTACGTACCTCAAAGGATACCTTACGGTGCGGAGCTTAAAGTTGCGGATAACGAGCCGGTACCTCAAAAAGTTGAAAGTAAAGCAAGCGGTATTATTAAATACTATAAATTGACAGGTGATCATCTTGAAAGAGTTTATGACCTAAAAGCCGGAACTGAAATCGGATATGACAATGAATTTAAAGGTCTGTTTGCTGTAGTTGTTGATGCAAACGACAGAGAGGCGGATAGATATTATATCGTTAGAGGTTCTAAAATTCTAAAAGACGATAATGCAGAAGTAAAAGCCGGCGAAGTAATTGCGGAGCCGATTAGCGGTGAGAGCAAAGTGGTTGCGGAGTGGGATCCGTTTGCTAACCCAATCTTAGCTGAAGCTGACGGCGTTGTTAAATTCGAAGACGTTATCGACGGATTTACGGTTACGACTCAAATTGACGAGCTTACGGGTGAGTCAAGAATTATCGTAAAAGAGTATTTACCAAAAGGATATCATCCGAGAATCCTTCTTGCGGCAAAAGACAAAGTATACGAATACGTACTTGAGCCTAAAACGGTTATTCACGTACAAGAAGGTACTGAAGTTAAACAAGGGGATATCCTTGCTAAAACACCAAAAGCGGTTGCAAAATCAACGGATATTACAGGGGGTCTTCCGAGAGTTAACGAATTATTCGAAGCAAGAAGACCTAAATCACCTGCAATTATCAGTGAAATTGACGGATATGTGAAATTCGGTAAATCTATTAGAGGTAAACAAAGACTTATCGTAGAAGGTGAAACAAGCGTAAAAGAATATCTTGTACCGGCGGATAGACAAATCTTGGTGCATGAGGGAGATTTCGTTCATGCGGGTGAGAGACTCACTGACGGACAAGTTTCAAGTTATGATATTTTAAATATCCTTGGAGAAAAAGCGTTACAACAATATATCGTTAGCGAAGTTCAAAAAGTATATAGACTCCAAGGGGTTAATATCAACGATAAACATATCGAACTTATCGTAAATCAGATGCTAAGACAAGTAAGAATCGTAGATAGCGGCGATACTAAATTTATCGAAGGCGATTTGGTAAGTAGAAAAATGTTTAACGAAGAAAACGAAAGAATTAAAAAATTCGGTGGAGAGCCGGCTATTGCGGAACCTGTGCTTGTAGGTATTACAAGAGCTGCGATTCAAAGTGACAGCTTTATTTCGGCGGCATCGTTCCAAGAAACGACAAGAGTTCTTACGGAAGCAAGTATTCAAGGAAAATTCGATTACCTTGAAGACTTCAAAGAAAACATCGTACTTGGTAGGGTTGTACCTGTTGGTACTGGTATGTTCTATCACAAAGACAGAGACCTCAAACTTGAACACGGAGAGGATGAATAATCCTCTTTTTTCTTCATTTTTTCTTTTTTTCAATCAAAAGTGTCAGTGAAAAACCTTGACTTTTAGAGAGAGAGAGTATAATAGCCTCCTAAATATTTCAAAAGGAGGAAGTGATGAAAAAAGTACTTAAAGTTTTGTTGGTATTATTTTTTAGTGTCGGACTTGCTTCTGCTTCAAATCTAAAGCAGAATGATATTGATTTTGCTTTTAGTGGTGTTAAATCTTCTGAAATTGTTTTGTTAAATAAAACCGATATGACGAAAATAAAAGGTGCAGGTTGGTTTAAACACTTTAGACATTCTCTTAGACATTTCGGACATTCAATTAGACATTGGAGCCATTCTATTTATAAAAAAATTAGAAGAATACCGAGATGGAGAAGATATAGACTTGCTTTACAGGCAATTGGTGTAATTGGAGCTATATATACTGGAGGTGCAATTTATCCTACTTTTCAAGGTTTTGCTTATTCTATTGCATGGTAAAGGAGCTATAATGAAAAAAATTATTTTTTTCTTTTCTTTTTTTGTTTTTTTGTTTGGTATGTCATTTTCAAACGATTATAAAAAATATGTTAGTGTTGGTTTAGGAGTTTGCAAAAGTAAAAAATATAATGGGTTTAATATTTCAACTGATTTTGGTTATAAAAATAATAAGGATAGATTTTATTTAAATCTTTCTAATTTAAATTTTGATACACAAAATGATTTAGGATTATTTTCTTACTCATTAAATTACGATAAATTTATATTTAATGATGTAAATTTTATGCCTTTTGTAGGGTGTGGTATAAATTTTATTGAAATAGGTGATGATAATGGAGTTTATGATAATAAGTTTGGTTTTAATTTAAAGGCTGGATTATTATATAACTTTGGTACTCATTGGTCTCTAAATTTAAAAGAAATTTATACATATATAAATCATAAAGACATAAAATACACATATGGAACTACATTAAATTTAGAGTATCAATTTTAAAAAATGAAAAAAATATTCTTTTTATTATTCCCTTTCCCTTTTTTATTGTTTGGGAAAATGTTTACAATAGAGGACAATAATAAAATTAATATTTCAACCGGATTTAATTATATTAATTCTTGTTCTTCAAATAGTAATACTAATTTGATTGTCTTGAAAACTTTGAATGGTGATTTTGTAAAAGTTCCTGTTAATAGTGTAAATAATCAGTTAAAAGAATATATTGATACTTATATGTCATTCAAATATTCAGTTAATGAAAAATTATCTTTTATTGCTACTATTGACTATTATTTTTCTTTTTTAAAATCTTTGAATGAGCCTTATAAAACTATTTATCAAAAAGGATTTAATTATTTAAGTATCGGTACATTGTATAACATAAAACAAGAAACTGAAACTCCTGCATATTATTTAAAAATTACTACAAATGCAATAGAAAATATTCAATTTGATAATAATAGAAAAAATAAAAATTTCACAAATTTTAATTTTACAATAGGTAATTATTGGACTATTGATCCTTTAGTGTTTAATTTTGAATTTAGTTATATTCTGTATAGAAAATTAAATTATAGACAAAATTCGATAAAATATGGAAATATATATGATGTATCTCCGAATGTTATATTTAATATTAATCCTTTAATTTCAATAGGGTTTGGTGTTGATGTGCAATATTCTAAAAAAGATAAGATAAACGGTAATTATTCCGATAATGATGTTGTATTATTATTGCCAAATTTTTCGTTAGTCTATCAAATTGGTATACACTCTTCTTTAAATGTTAAATATTCTTGGCAAAATAATTTAACTCCTCAAAACACAATATCTATTGAATACTCTTTAGATATCAAATGAAAAAAATATTATTTCTTGTTTTAGGCATTTTACTTTTGGCAAAAAATTATAATTTGCCTAAATCGGTGTTATTCTCTTCACACAGTTGGATTAATTATAGGGATAAAAATGTGGAAAAGCAAAATTTTGATTATAGTTGCGGAAGTGCTTCTTTGGCTACTATTTTACATTATTTTTATAATAAAAACATAAAAGAAAAAGATGTATTGAAATATTTTTTTAAAAATAAAAAAAACGATGAGGTTTCTTTTTTAGATTTGTCAAATGCAGCGAAATATTTTGGTTTTAAAGCAGAAGGAATTGAAATTAAAAATATTAATTTATTGAAAAAATTAAAAATTCCAGTAATAATTTATTTGAATTTAGGGGGTTTTTATCATTTTAGTGTTTTGAAAAAAGTTAAAAACTATAAGGTTTATTTAGCTGATCCTACTTTTGGAAATACTGTTTTACCTTTTAAATATTTTGAAAAAATTTTTTTTCTAAAAAAAGGATATATGCTTCTTATTTTACCTAAAAATAAAAATATTGATATAAATTGGGATTTTGTAAAAATAAGAAATGGACAGGATGATAAAATTATTGATTTTTTAAAATTTAAAAATGATATTCCTTTCCCTTTTCGAGGGAAATAATAGTTTGTAAAAAATTGGAAATCTTGATATAATTCCGCACTAAAAACTTTATGAAAAAGGAAGGAAATGCCTACTATAAACCAATTAGTAAGAAAAGGTAGAAAAAAGGTGATTAAAAAATCTAAATCACCAGCACTTGTAAGCTGTCCTCAAAGAAGAGGGGTTTGTACGAGAGTATATACTACTACTCCTAAAAAACCAAACTCAGCGTTAAGAAAAGTTGCAAAAGTTAGACTAACTTCTGGATACGAAGTAATTAGTTACATTCCTGGTGAAGGACACAACCTACAAGAGCACAGCATCGTGCTTGTAAGAGGTGGTAGGGTAAAAGACTTACCAGGGGTTAAATATCACATCGTTAGAGGTGCTCTTGATACTGCGGGTGTTAAAGGAAGAGTACATTCAAGAAGTAAATACGGTACTAAAAAAGCTGACGCTGGTAAAAAATAATTTTTTAATAGCGTGTTAGAGTTGAGGTAAAAATAGCATTCGTTGGTTTTGGTTATAGTAGGAGCATAATAAGTGAAAAGTGTAAAATATAAAGTGAAAAGTTATTGAGTTTTAATTTTTCACTTTTAACTTTTAACTTGAAATTGCTCCTCACTGCCAAAAGGTAGAGTAAGGGTCGTCTGATGACGACTAAAAACTGAAGAGAAGGAGACATAATGAGAAGAAGAAGAGCCCCAAAAAGACCTGTAATGCCGGATCCGGTATATAACAGCGAAGTAGTTACAAAATTTATTAATAAAGTTATGTGGGACGGTAAAAAAACATTAGCTGAAAGAATTGTTTACGGAGCGATCGAGAGACTTAATGAAAAAGAAGAAGGTACAAAAGGTATCGATATTTTCTTTAAAGCTATCGAAAACGTAAAACCTCTACTTGAAGTTAGAAGTAGAAGAGTTGGTGGTGCTACATATCAAGTACCTATGGAAGTAAGACCTGAGAGACAACAAACTCTTGCAATCAGATGGATTGTTGATGCTGCAAGAAACAGAAACGAAAGAACAATGGTTGAAAGACTTGCAAACGAACTTTGGGATGCTGCTAACGAAAGAGGAGCAGCGTTCAAGAAAAGAGAAGATACTCATAGAATGGCTGAAGCTAACAAAGCGTTCGCTCACTTCAGATGGTAAGAGAATAATGGATAGAATATATAATTTTTTCTCTTTCCTCTTTTCCTCAATAACACTACAATTACAAACAAGGAGATAATATGCCAAGAAAAACGCCTATTGAAAAGGTAAGAAATATCGGTATTGCTGCTCACATCGACGCAGGTAAAACAACTACTACTGAGAGAATTCTTTACTACACAGGTGTAAGCCACAAAATCGGTGAGGTGCACGAAGGTGCGGCTACTATGGACTGGATGGAGCAAGAAAAAGAAAGAGGTATTACAATTACTTCTGCGGCTACTACATGTTTCTGGAAAGATCACCAAATCAACATCATCGATACACCGGGGCACGTTGACTTTACTATCGAAGTTGAAAGAAGTATGAGAGTACTTGACGGTGCTATTGCGGTATTCTGTGCTGTTGGTGGGGTACAACCTCAATCTGAAACTGTTTGGAGACAAGCAAACAAATACCATGTACCAAGAATTGCATTTGTAAACAAAATGGACAGAATCGGTGCTGATTTCTATAACGTTGAAAAACAAATCAGAGAAAGACTAAAAGCTAACCCTGTTCCGATTCAAATTCCTATCGGTGCTGAAGATAACTTCAAAGGTGTTGTTGACCTTGTAAGAATGAAAGCTCTTGTATGGGAAGACGAAGCTGCTCTTGGAAGTAAATATGAAATTCAAGATATTCCAGCTGAACTTCAAGAAAAAGCTGAAGAATACAGAGAAAAACTAATCGAAGCGGTAGCTGAAACTGACGAAGAATTAATGGAAAAATACTTCGCAGGTGAAGAGTTAACTGAAGAAGAAATCAAAAAAGCTATCAAAAAAGCAACACTTGAGCTTGAAATCGTTCCTATGCTTTGCGGTACTGCGTTCAAAAACAAAGGTGTTCAACCACTACTTGATGCGGTAATCGATTATTTACCTGCTCCTACTGAAGTTACTTGGATTAAAGGTATCGACCCTAAAACAGGTGAAGAAATCAGCGTAAACCCTGGTGATGATCAACCGTTCTCAGGACTTGCGTTTAAAATTATGACCGACCCGTTCGTTGGTAAATTAACATTTACAAGATTTTATTCAGGTGTTATTAAAGCGGGAAGTTACGTACTTAACTCAACTAAAAACAAAAAAGAGAGAGTTGGTAGACTTCTAAGAATGCACGCAAACAAAAGAGAAGAAGTTCCTGAATTCTACAGCGGAGAAATCGGAGCTATCGTCGGTCTTAAATATACATTGACAGGGGATACTCTTTGTGATGAAAGCAGACCTATTATTCTTGAAAAAATGGAATTCCCTGATCCGGTTATCAGCGTAGCTGTTGAACCTAAAACTAAAGCCGACCAAGAAAAAATGGCGCTTGCACTTCAAAAACTTGCTGAAGAAGACCCGAGCTTCAGAGTAACAACAGATGAAGAAAGCGGACAAACTATTATTTCAGGTATGGGTGAATTGCACCTTGAAATTATTGTAGACAGACTTAAAAGAGAATTTAAAGTTGAATGTAATACAGGTAAACCTCAAGTTGCATACAGAGAAACATTCAAAAACCAAGTTGAACAAGAATACAAATACGCAAAGCAATCTGGTGGTAGAGGTCAATACGGACACGTATTCATCAGAATGATTCCACAAGAGCCTGGAAAAGGTTATGAATTCGTTGATTTAATTAAAGGTGGGGTAATTCCAAGAGAATACATCCCTGCAGTTGATAAAGGTATTCAAGAAGCGGCTCAAGCAGGTGTACTTGCCGGATTCCCGGTAGTTGACTTTAAAGTGGAACTTTTCGACGGAAGTTACCATGAAGTTGACTCATCTGAAATGGCGTTTAAGTTAGCTGGTTCTATGGCGTTTAAAGAAGGTATGAAAAAAGCAAATCCTGTTATCTTAGAGCCTATTATGAAAGTTGAAATCGAAGTTCCTGAAGAATATATGGGGGACGTTATCGGTGATATCAACAGAAGAAGAGGTCAAGTAAACTCTATGGAAGATCAACATGGAATCAAAAAAATTACGGCATTCGTACCTCTTGCTGAAATGTTCGGGTATTCAACAGACCTAAGAAGTATGACTCAAGGTAGAGGTACTTACTCAATGGTATTCGATCATTACGAAGAAGTACCTAACAACATCGCAGAAGAAATCATCAAAGAAAGACAAGGGTAACCCCTTGTTTTTCTTTAAAATTAGAAACAAAGTGTCGATGATTTTTATTATTTTAATGGGATTTTTTTTTAGCGGTTGTGAAAAAGAAAAATATTTAGTTGTATATACTTCCGTAGATGAAGTATATTCATCTAAAATATTTAAAGAATTTGAAAAAGAAACCGGCATAAAAATAAAACCGGTTTATGATGTTGAGTCTGCGAAAGCTGTTGGATTGGAGAAGCGTCTTTTACTTGAAAAGAATCATCCTCAGGCTGATATTTTTTGGAATTCGGAACCTTTAAGGACTGCTCGATTAGCAAAACAAGAAATTTTTCAATCATATCTTGAATTTAATGTCTCTTTATACAGAAACTCTAACTATTATGATAAAAATAAAAAATGGTTTGCATTGGGTGAGAGATATCGTGTTATAATCATAAATAAGAATAAAATTAAAAAGATTCCTAAAAAATTTAAAGAAATTTGGAATTATAAAAAAATAGCAATTTCAAATCCTTTTATGGGCACAACTGCTACTCATTTTGCAGCTTTATATCATAAATTGGGAGAGAAGGGTTTTATCGAGTTATTAAAAAAAATAAAGAATTCAAAAGTTGTTATTTTAGCAGGGAATTCAGTTGTAAAAGATATGGTTGCTAAAGGTAAATATGTAGTGGGTATAGTAGATACAGATGATGCTAACGTAGCTTTAAAACATAAACTTCCTATTAAAATTATTTATTATAATCAAACAAATAATGGTGTGTTCGGCATTTTTTCTACGATTTCAATTATTAAAAACGCTCCTCATCCTGATTTAGCGAAAAAATTTATGAAATTTGTTTTAAATAGAAAAACCGAAAAATTTCTAATTGACGAGGGTTTATTTAAATCGTCCGTTTTTAAAAACGGATATCGATATAATATTAAATCTTGGACTTTAAATCCGAATATATATATAAACGATTTAAATAAAAGTACAGGTTTACTTAGAAAGTTTTTATGAAATTACAATTATCATTTTTATTGTGGGTTGTGTTTTTTTTAATTCTATTTTTGCCGTTCGTATTTATTTTTTTTAAAATAGTTAGTTTTTTTGATTTTGATGTTTTTAAAAACTTTTTTTTATCTATCGAATTTATTAACTCGTTTTTAATTTCCTTAGTTACTTCAATATCGGTTGTTATATTTTCTATAATTATTGCACTGTTTTTTATAACAAATAAAGAAAAACTTTTATTCGTATTTTTAATTGTTTTATTCGGTGTTTCTAAATATACATACCTTTCGTTGTTTGAAAATTTTATTCATAATGATTTTTTATTGGTTATTCTTATTAATTTTTTGCATTATTTACCTTGGGGAATAGTTTATTTTGTTTTTATATTAAAATATGAATTTTCAGGTTATTTGTATCATTTTAATAAATTTGAGTTTTTTTGGAGGTATTTTAAGTTTATCGTTTTGAAAAAAATTTGGAAACATATCGGTTTTTTTTTAATTTTTATTTTTTTGTCTTCTTTTTCTTCTCAAGAGATAGCTTCTTTTTTGGGAATAAAAAACATTTCTGAAAAAATCATATCTTTTATAATGCTGACGGATAATATTAATCAGATATTTTCAATCGTTTCTTTTCAGGTTATTTTAATTTTTTTGCTCTCTTTTTATCTATTGTTGATAGATAACGAATATATAATTAATAGAAAATATCTTAATTTTTCGAATTTAGTTTTGTTCGAAAATCAAAAAATTATAAGTAGTATAATTTTATCGGTTTTTTTTATATTGTTGCTTGTTTTAATTCAAAGTTTAATATCGAAAATATTTTTTCAATCATTAAAAATAGATGAGAATTTAGTTGTTTTTATAAAAACGCTTTTGATTTATACTCCTATAACGTTATTTGTAATATTTTTGGGAGAGCTTTTAATTATCGGTTTAAAAAAGTTTTTAAAGGTTCATTATTATAAAGGTTTATTTTTCTTTATTATTGTATATTTATTAATTCCTCATTCTATAATAGGATTTTTTATTTTAAATTTTTTTGGTGAGATTATTAATAATTATTACGTATTGTTTTTTTTAGGAAATATTTATATTTCTTTACCAATAGTTTTGATTATGTTGTATCTGTTTCAAAAAAGAACAGATAGCTTTTTAGCAAATAAATTATCAACAATTAACTATATAATGAAAGTATTGGTGTTTGAGAAATTTATAATATGGATTGTGATTTTTTTTATGACATTAATTTATTTATTGAACGATTTATCAATTACAATATTATTATCGCCTCCCGGATTGGAAACATATATCGTAAAAGTATACAACTTGTTACATTATGGAGATTATAATACGGTAAAATTTTTAGAGTTAGTGCAAATTTTATTTGTATTAATAAGTACGGGAATGATTATTTTATTAAGGTTTAGAGATGATAAAAGTTGATTATTGTAATTTGAAATTTAAAAACGGTTTTGAACTTAATGTAAAAAATATTGTTTTTAAGCAAGGCGAACAAGTACATATTATCGGTGAATCAGGAAGTGGTAAGAGTGTATTTATTAAAGCTATTTTGAATTTGATTAAAAGTAAATCCGAAATTTATAAAATAGAAAAAGAAGAGAAAATCTTTAATACCGATATTAGATTTCGAAATAATATCGCATATTTATCACAGAATAATTTGATTTGGGAGCATTTGAGTGTTGAAGAACATATTAATTTTGTTTTATCAAATGGCAAAACTTTAAAATATCAAAAAGAAACGGATGAATTTCTTGAAATTTTCAATTTACAAAATAGAAAAAAAGAAAAAGCTAAAAATCTTTCTTTTGGCGAGCGCCAGAGGCTATCTTGTGCTGTAGTTTTAGCCTCTAAACCTAAATATTTATTTTTAGATGAACCTTTTTCAAATTTGGATGTAGTAAATATCAATAAGATATCTTCAATTTTAAAAGAGTTTTATAAAAAATATAATTTTTGTGTAATAAATATTACACATAATTATATCGGAATTGATAATTCGGATAGAGTAATAGTTTTTGAGAATGGAAAAATTGTATTTGACGGTTTATATAAGGATATGGATTCGAGTAGGTCCGAGTGGATTAAAGAGTGGAGAGGGTTGATATGAAAAAATTTTTTATTTTTTGCTTGTTTTTATATTTTGCGTTTGCGAAAAGCTACGTGGGATATTATCCCTTAGAGCCTGATACCGCTTTGACTTTTTGGGCAATACAAAAATATAAGGATAAAGATGCGAAGTTTTTTTTAGTTGATAAAAAAAGTGCGATTAATTTGAAAAAAACTATAAAAATAAATACTTCCGATGCAAAGATAAAAAGAAACGGAAGATTTACCGCTTTTGAGATATTTTTGTATAAAAATAAAATAAAAAGCAATGAGTGTATAAAAAGATTGATTAAGATAGATAAGGTATTAGAAATTATGCCGTGGATGAAGAATCAATTTCCGGATATTTTAGCTTTTGAAAATAGATTGAGAAATTTATCTCCTAAAAAGAGCGGAAAAGTAAAATTGAAACGATTATTTTTATTTATAGATGAATTTTGTAAAAAATATTAAAAAGTATTTGACAAAAAAATTAAATTTAGATTAAATTCTTTTTAAAAAGAGTGTCAATGAGAAATATCGTTTTTGTTTTGTTTCTTATAATGTTTTCTTATGCTCAGTCACCTAAATTTTCTTTTGTGGGATTGAAAAATTCCAAATGGAATTTATATATATGTGAGAATAGTCATTGTAAAGAGATTAATACTGAATATGAAATAAGAAACTATGATATATATGGCAAAAAAATAGTTTATTTAGGTTCGGATGAAAATTTAAGGTTAATAAAAGACAAAAAAGAGTCCGTCTTAATTTCTTCAAAAAAAGATTCTTTTACACAGCCTTATTTTTATGACAACGGAGAGAAAATAGCGGTAGTAAAATTAAAAAATAAAAATAGTAAAAAAACAGAAATTATTAGTATAGATTTAAAAAATAGAACGATATCCTTACTTCATTTTCAGCATTCTACTTCTTTAGAGCCTTTTATTCAAAATAATAATTTAATTTATTCGAATGTAAGTTGTGTAAACGGTTGCGGTCATGTAATAGAAGAAATTTGGATGAAAAATTTAGATACCGGCTATGCGAAACAATTGACACTAAGAAATACTATCTCTTTTCAACCGTTTGCAACGAAAAACGAAATTTATTTTTCATCATTAATAGACGGAAAATATCAAATATTCAAATATGAGACCAAATCGAATAAAACAAAAAGAATTACTTTTAGTAACGGTAATGATTTATTCCCTGGTGTATATGATAAAGGAATTATTTTTATTAGAGAAAGAGACGGAAATTCTTTTATAGTAAAGCGAGAAAATGGGAAAGAAACAATTTTAAAAATTGATAGCGAGATAAAAAAAATAAGAAATTTAAGGATAATTAGATGAGGTATGTTTTTTTGTTTTTGACATTGATTTCTTTTTTATTTTCTGAGAATTTTATTACGTTAAAAAAATATAATAAAAACTCTTTTTCACCGATAAAAAATGAGAAATTTAATATTTATTTTATATTGAATAAACCTGCAAAAGTTATATTAAAAATTTATACTCCCGACGGAAACGAAATAAAACGAATAGAAAAAAAATTTAAAAAAGGAGAGCATTATATTGTTTGGGACGGAAAAGATAAATGGGGAGAAATTGTTCCTGATGAAGCATATATGGTGAGTATTGAAGCAACTGATGATAAAAATTCTCAAACACTTAGTTTTGAAAATACCGGAGGGGAAATTCTAAAAGATTTAAATGCTAAATATGATAGATTCGGAAATATTTATTATAAATTGTCAAAACCTGCAAGAGTTTTAATAAGAGCGGGGATTTTAAACGGTCCTATGTTAAGTGTTATATCGAATTGGGTTCCGAAAGACAAAGGTTATATAAGACAGCATTGGGATTTAAAAGACAAAGACGGAGTCGTAAATTTTTCAACTATACCTTTTGTTATTAGTGTGAGTGCTTTTGCTCTACCGGATTTTTCAATTATTACGTACGGAAATAATAAAATAGATTATTTGACATATTATAAAAATCATAATTTTAAATGTAATAAAAAACTTTCGAATTTTAAACCGCAAATAAATGGAAAAAATATTTCTTATCACTATTATTTATGCAGAATCGATGATGTCGATCCGAAAGTGAATATCAAAATACCGAGTATTGTACAAAACGATAAAAGAGTGAGAATTAAAGTATTAATGGATAAGAAAGACGAAAAAGAATTTAATTCAATTAAGTACGAAGTGAGTTTTTTTGTGGATTTTAAGTTTGTATCTGAAGAAGAAATGGGATATGTTCCTTTGACGTGGAGTTATTTGCCAAACGGTTTGAGCCCAGGTGAGCATATTATGACCGTTAATATAACGGCTTTTAATGGAAAAGTGGGTGTTAAAAATATTAAATTCAAAGTACAGAAATAAAGGGTTGAAATGAGAAGCAGGTTTTTTTCTTTAGTTTTTTTAATTATGAGTTTGTTTTTTCTCGGTTGTAATAGTGATAAATATGTTATAGATTCCGATATGAAAGATGGAACAAAGTTAAACAATAATACTCCTGAAATTACTTTTTCGATTAAAAACGTATACGCAATGAAATTAGATTTAGATAATAGAAAAATTTTAATAAATAATAAAGATTATACAAACCAATCAATAGTAGACCAAAATAATAAATTAGGAGAAACTTTTATTATTTTACATCCCACCGAAAAATTTCCGGAAGGAAATGTAACGATAGAACTAAAAATACCTTTAAAAAAGCAATTTCAATATAGTAATTTAAAACCCGGATATAAGAAAATAAATATATATATTGATTCGGTTGCTCCTGAAATTAGTGTAATTTCTCCTGATATTAATAAAACGATTAGAGATAAATATACTAGTTTTGAATTTAATATAACCGATAAAGGCTCAGGGGTTAATAGTGATTCAATTCAAGTAAATATTAATAATAAATTTATAAATTATTTTACATATAGCAATGGAAAATTAAAAATAACACCTCCAAAAAATAATCCTCTACCGGATTATGATATTAATATTGAAATAATTGCAAAAGACAATCTTCAAAATATAGCGATTAAAAAATTTGCTTATAAAGCTCAATATGATAGTATTCCTCCTAGTATAGAGTTAATAAGCCCTATTGAAAATATTATAACGGATCCGATGACGCCTCTTGTGTTTAAAATTTATGATGATGAAAACGGAAGCGGAGTAAATATTAATTCGGTATATATTGAGTTTAACGAAACGAATGAAACGTATGCATTAAAATATGATGGAAATGATACTTTCGAATATGTGCCTCAAAATCCTTATAATTACGGAGATTTGATATTTAATGTTTATGCCAAAGATAATGCCGGAAATTCAAAAATAATGACTTTTAATTTATATGTAAAAGAACAAAAAACACTAAAAGCAACTCCTGTTGCTTATCCGGATACTGCATATGCTCCGGCAACTATTAAATTTTCACCTGAAGTTGAAACTGATAATGCTATTCAAGATTATTATTGGGATTTTGACGGTGACGGAATATATGATAGTCATGATATAACCGCACAAAGTTATTCGCATATCTATTATCAACCAGGAGATTATAATGTAACATTAAAAGTGGTGGATTTAAATGGAAATACTGCAATCGGAAATGTTATCGTTCATATATTAAATAGACCTCCGAGTGTAGATGTGAGTATATCTCCATCTAACGGTCAGGTTCCTTTAAAAGTTAGTTTCAACGTAACTGCGAGTGATAGTGACGGAATTGATTATTATGCTTGGGATTTTGACGGTGACGGAATTTATGATTATAATTCTACTACAACAGGTACTACTTCGTATACTTATACAAAAACCGGAGTATATAAGGCTAAACTTATCGTAGCGGATAAAAAAGGAGCCGTAACGGAATATACCGCTCCTACGACTACAGTTTTAGCATCGGATGAAGGCTCTCCTACTGTTACTGCCATAGTTTCCCCAAATAGTGGAGATGCTCCTTTACAAGTAAGTTTTTCTGCAAATGTGGAAGATCCTTTAAATAAAGGAGTGAAATTATACGAATGGGATTTTGACGGAGACGGAATTTATGATTATAACTCAACAGAAACTGCAAATACTCAATATACATATGAAAAAGCGGGTACGTTTTATCCGGTAGTAAGAATAACTACGACGGATGATAGAGTGACTTATGATGCTGCGGAAGTAAAAATTAATCAAAAAATAACTTTAACGATTCAACAACATACTATAGATTTGTTTAATGCTGAAACATCTGAGATTCAAGTGGAACTTGGAGCGGCTTCACCGGTTGAGGTTGTTGTAAAAGACAGGGAAAACAATATAGTAAAAGTTTTGCAGACTTGGGAAGAACTTGCAAAAGGTGTTTATGATTATACGTGGGACGGGAAAGATGATAACGGAAATGAACTTCCGCAAGGTGATTATTATGTCGTGGTTAATTATAAAATCGATGACAAATTATTTACATATGATTTAAGAGATACTACCGGAGGAAATACATATAATCCTTGGAGAACAAATTCAGACAGGTATATATACCCTTTTGAAAATAAACCAATGACAATTACTTTTAGAATAGATTATCCTTCAGAAGTTATATCTTTTGTTGGATATAGTTGGTCAAATACTAGGGTAATTACTTTTAGAAACAGAGAGCCTTTGGGAGCTGGGACATATACTGACGTATGGTATTCACAAAACGATAATGGAGCTTTTATCACTCCGCCTCCCGGAAGTTACTTTTTATATGGAATTTGGGCATATAGACTTGCTGATAATGTAATCTACGTTAGAAACGGTGCCGAGGTTGATAACGTTCAAGTTTCTCCTTCTATTTTTAGTCCTGATATTAATGCAAATGATAAGAAAACTTTAAAAGTTTCATTTTCATTAAATAAAAAAGCGAAAATCGAACTTGAAGTTTACGATGCTGAGCTCGGTATGCTTGTAGCTACAAGAACCTATAATAACATAGAAGCCGGAGATACGTATGTATTGTTTGACGGTAAGGATAATAACGGTGTTTATCTAAGACCGGGTAAATATACCGTAGGTATTCGTGCGGTGGATGAAACCGGATATAGGTCAATTATGAAATATAACGTATTCAGAATATATTATTAAGGAAGGAAAATGAAAAAAATAGTATTTTTATTTTTTAGTTTTATATTTTTGTTCGGCATGAGTCCTAAGAAATTTTTTGAATTACAAATTAAATCGTTAGAAATTTCGTTACAGGGGTCAAAAGATTATTTGAAATGTTTGGAGAGAAAATGTACTTCAAAAGAATTGGATTTATTAAATAAAAAATATTATCTCAAGCAACAGAAATTATATAAATCATACAATATCTCCGAATCCGAAGCCGCACTATACTATACGAAACATAAAAGAGAGTGTGATGAATACTACCGAAATAATCCTGATATCGTAGAGATGATTGATGATTTACAAAATGAAATCGAAAACGTACATAATCAAATAGATTCATATCGCGGAGGTAAATAATGAGAATTATCGGGTTATTAATATATTTATTGTTAGTGATAGGGAATTTCAGTTACGGGTATAATTATTCTTGGTCTACTCATGAAGATATCGCATCACCTGTATTTCCTAACGAAGACCCTGGTGAGTGTGATGAAAAAGACGGATGTAAGGGGGGCTCTTGTAATAGGACTTTTTCACCGGTATATATGAAGACCGGACATTTAATAATAAAAAGAGTTGATATTACATTGCAAGGCAAGCCTTCTTTATATGTTGAGAGAGACTATTCTTCTCAAGAACCCAGAGCCGGGATGTTCGGGAAAGGGTGGATAAGCAATTTCGAGATAGGAGCCGTTTTTTATGTGGATTATGATGAAGACAATACGAGTATAAGACAAAACAAAATTTTATTAAGACTTCCCAACGGTCTTAGGTATATAGCAAAAACTGATGGAAATATAACGGTTGATGATAACGGTACGGTAACAACTACGGGTGATGTTACGAAAGTGATATTACCTCCGGGACTTGAGGGGTATAAAATTGAGCCTCTTGTATATACTGATAATAAATACAATAAATTAAAAAACGACATAGTTTTAATAACTCCTACGAACACTAAATACATTTTTTCAAAAGATTGCGGGAAGATTTTAAAAATAGTGGATAAAAACGGGAATGAAATAAGTTATGAATATGATGACAACGGATATTTGTTAAAAGTATATACTTTATCTCAAGAGTTGAATTTCGAATATGACGATAACGGATTTGTAAAAAGAGTGTTTGATAAAACGGGTCGTAGTTGGAGTTATGAATATGACGACAAAGGAAATTTAGTAGCGGTAACCAATCCTTTAGGCGGTACTACGGAATATACGTACCAAGACTACTCTCCGTATGCCGATAGCGAGGTTTATTCACAGCTTACGAGCGAAACCGACCCTGAGGGAATACCTGTAATAAAAGTTACGTATAACGGGTCGAAAGTCAGAACTTATAGTGAGGGTGAGAACGTATATACATATTCTTTTAACGGCAATACGGCTCAAAAGACCGATTCGGTAGGAAGCGTGTATAAAGCCGAATGGAACGATGCCGGACTTATTACTAAAAAAACAGATCCTCTTGGTAGAGTGACTCAAATATTATATGACGATAATTATAGATTTATAGGATATATAAAACCAGATGGTTCAAAAGTCACATATACGAAAGATTCATTAGGAAGAGTAATAGAAAAAACGGATGAACTGGGTAATGTTACCAAATACGAATATTTAGGTGAGACGAACTATCCGGTAAAAATCACATCTGCCGAAGGTAGGGTGGTAAGTATTGAATACGATTCTCACTACAACCCGATAAAAATCACCGACCCGAAAGGCAACGTAAAGACGTTCAAATACGACGAGAGAGGTAATGTAGTAGAAATAACGGACAGTCTCGGAAACAAAACACAAATTGCATACAATGAATTCAATCTGCCCGTTAGTATAACGGATGCGTTGGGGAATACTCAAACGATAGAATATGATGATTTAGGAAGAGTAATCAAGACAACGGATGGAGAGGGCAGAGGAGTTGCATATCAGTATGATGATATGGACAATATACTTACAAGCACGAATACGTTCGGAAACAGAGTTACATATTCGTATGACAAAGCTTCAAGACTTTTAAGTATAACAGACCCGATAAGCAATACTACGACGTATACGTATGATAATTACGGAAGAGTTGCCACAATCACAAGACCAGATAGTACAATCACTACGTACTATTACAACAAAGACAATACGATAAACCGTATAGAAAGATATGACGGCAAAACGGTTTCATATACTTACGACAAAGCAAAAGAGATAACAAAAGAGGATATTAACGGCCAGAGTGTAACGTTTACGTATGACCTAAACGGCAGAGTCACCAAACTTCAAAACAACATCTCAACGGTTGAGTTTACATACGACAAAGCTTCAAGAATAATAAAAGAGCTTCAAAACGGCATAGAAGTATCAAAAACATACGACAAAGATTCATATCTTACATCAATAACGTTCAATAATCATACTACATTAATAAAAAGAGATTCTTTAGGACTTCCGAGTCAAATAGACGATATTTCTTTTGCATATGACCCTAACGGAATATTAAAAGAGACAATATATCCTAACAATACGAAAGAGCAGTATTCGTATAACTCAATCTATAATCTAATAAACCTAAAAACAGCCGATATCAATCTAAACTATACGTATGACAAAAGCTCTTTTATAATTTCAAAAAACGATATCGCTTACAGTTATGACTTGGAAGGCAAACTTATAAAAGCTTCAAACGATACGTTTGATTATGACAAAGCGGGGAATATATTAAATGACAATGCAAAATACGATACCAAAACGAATCGTCTCTTATCAAACGACAAATACGATATAACATACGACTCATCAGGCAATATCAAAACCAAACAGGATAAAATTAACAAAACCACATCATATTATACGTTTGACACAAGAAACAGACTGATAAAATATGAAAAACAAGACGAAAACAATAACACAATCACCCTCATAACATACGAATACGACCCTTTAGGCAGAAGAATATCAAAAACAACAAACGGCCAAAAAGAGTATTATGTCTATAATGAAAACGACATAATAGCCGTACTTGACAGTAACAAAAACGAAAAAGCATACATAACCCACTATGACGGCATAGACACACCATTAAGCATAACAACAAGTGAAGGAACATACTATTACCATAGAGACCACCAGGGAAGCATACTTGCCCTAACGGACCAAGACGGTAACGTAGTTGAAACCTTTACATACGACAACCATTACGGTAGAATAATTAAACATACAAAGACAAAAGAAACAAACAACCCATACACATACACCGGAAGGGAATATGATAAGGAAGAGCTGTATTACTATAGAGCGAGATACTATGACCCTACGATTCAAAGATTCATAAGCGAGGACCCGATAGGCTTTACCTCAGGAGATTTTAACTTTTACAGATACGTAGGTGACAATCCGGTTAATTTTACGGATCCGAGTGGGGAGTGGATTGCAAATTTAATTGGTGCCATAATTGGTTTGGGATATGAAGTGTATAATCAATATAAGCAAGGAATATTAGGATTTAATGAAAGAAGCATTAAACGACTTTTAGTTGCTACAGCTACAGGAGCATTGGGAGGATATGGAAGTACATTTATAAAAGCATTTTTCTTTGGTTCAGTTGCAAATATGATTAATAATGGATATCAGCAATTGGATAATCCGTGTTTTAATGGGTTTGATTTTAATCAATTATGGAGAAGCGGTGTATTAGGTGGCATTGGTGGAAGTATTGGATATAGTGGAGGAAGAATTGGTGGTATGTTGTATAGACCTGTTGATATAATGAAATATGAGTTTAAAAAGGTACCTCCATCTCATTATGAAAAAGAAGGAACAGCAATAGGATCAGTAATAGGAGGAGTGGTTGCAAACCAATAATATATTATATTCATTGGATATCATTAATTTAATAATAAATGGGATATTTACATTTGCATGTGTTTTTATAGGAATACCTGTGGGAATATATATTTTATGTAAAGCTTATGATGCTTTTAAGGAATACGGATTATTTAAATTTACTTCAAAAGATTATCTTTTTAAAGGAGAGGGGGTTAAGTATTTATTTATAGAAATATTATTTATGGGTATTGTTATGATAAGTGGGACGATATATATTTTGTTTTATTTTAAAGGTGGTTTATTGTTATTGTGGATAGATTATTTAAAACATCTTATTTTTGGATAGACATTTTATAGTTTTAATAATCAATATGGAAACTTATGAGAAAATAATAAATCTTTTTTTAGTTTTTATGATGATTTATTTGCTTATGTTCGGGGCAAATAAAATGTGTAAAAATGTAGTATATTTTTTAAACAATATGAATAAGAAAAACGTTTTTGTCAATTTTTTAGTAGGTATGATAATATTAATTATTGCTGTTTGGTTTTTATATTTTAAAGATGAGGGATGTTTGTTTTTGTGGATAAAATATTTATTTGAAATAATTAATACATATCTTTGTAGCTTTGTGAGATGTAAATGAGATATTTACATAAAGTATAATAAAAAGAAGAATTTTAGTTATATGCAGGGGATAATCCGGTTAATTTTACGGATCCGAGTGGGGAGTTTGCAGCACTCATATATGGTGATCCATTATTGTATACTAATCCTGTCGGGTGGGCAGTATTAGGTGCTACAACTCTTGCAATAGCCGGATATGGTATTTATGAGTATTTTCATGCAGATGATGAAATAGGTATAGGTGTTTGTTATTCGGAAGAATTTGATCCGACAAAATGGCCAAGATTAAAAAAAGGAAATCAAAAGAGACCTGGATTTAAGAACCCGAAAGATGGATCGGTTTGGGAAAAAGACTTAGCTGGGCATGGAGGTAGAAAATGGAAAAGGTGGAAAAATGAAAGAGAGTGGAGGAAAGGTAAAAAAAGAGAAGGGTCTTATGATGAAAATGGAAATAGAATTGCAGATTAAAAAAAATTGTGAAATTCCAAATTTAAAACCAGATTTTTCATTTACAGATGCAAAATTAAAAGTTTATGATAATGAATTATTTTTTAAAAATAAAAAATATAAAATGTATTTATTGGATCAATTTCCTGAAACTTTAGAAGAAGAAGAAGATATTAAATTAAAAATTATTGATAATGAGTTTTGTAGATTAAAAGAAGAAAATAAATATATTAAATTTTTACAAATTATTTTTAAAAAGAATTCATCCCAAGCTAAACTTTTTGATTTAGGAACAGATTTTTCTGATATCGAAATTTGTTTAGATAAGATTAACAGGATGGACCAAATAGATAAATATATTATATTAAATTTATATAAAAACTTTTTTAATTCAAATATATATCATATAAATGATGAAATTCTTTTTAATTTTTTTATTAAAGGATTTTTGAGGGAAGCAATTAGTGGAATTATATATTTTGATAACATAGATATATTTATTAGCTATGGTTATGATATGGTATTACCAATTTATATTAATAGTGAAGAAAAACTGATTAAATATAAAAAAAAAGCTAACGAATTTGGTTTGTTTATAAGAAGATAATAATTTTCAGTTAATTTTAACTTTTACAGATACATAGGTGACAATCCGGTTAATTTTACGGATCCGAGTGGGGAGAATCCTGTAATAGTTATTCCGATAGTGTTAGTATTTATGGATAGTTATTTAAACGCACCTGAAACTGAAAATGATGTATATAGTGGAATGACACCGATGAATGAATTCGGGATGTATTTGATAGGACCTAAGTTTTTAAAAGATACAAGACCAAAAAGTGGTTTTTTTCATAATGCTCACCATAATTTTGGAACTAAAAAAAATCCTGCTTGGAGGAAACATATTCAGTTTCAAACTCATAAACTTACAGGCAAAAATACACCACCTATAAGAATTCCATATGGACCAAAGTATCCGTTAAAATATGGAAAATATCCGAAAAAAGGTCAAAAACAATGAAAGATACAAATGAAATCATAAAAATTTGTTTAAATATTGAAAATTATATACCACCAAATAGAATTGATGGGGTATATATTGGTAATGTAAAAAAGTTAGTGACTTTTGTTGATAAAATAATGAGAGAGAGTTTTTATATTTATATTGTGGGAGAGATAACAAATTTATCTGAATTTAGAGAAATAATTAACATTGAAAACAATAAATATCTTGTGTTTGTATCAAAAAAACTAAAAGAGAACTTTTATAGTTTTATATCTGAAAATTTAATAGAAAGTTTTTATTTGATAGATAATAATAAAAATGTAATTTTATTAATTGATGATTTTCCTGAAGATATTACAATTAGTATCGATTATGTTGTATGATGTTAAAGTTTAGAGTTTACAAGAGTTATTAGGGGATAGTTGTGTTGAATATTAGTGTAAAATTAAAAGATTGCTTATTTATTATGTTTAAAAATGAGAAAAATTATAAAGGTTTTCATATTATTATAATTTCAAATGATAATTTAAATAAAGTTATATCATATAAAAATCATGATATAAATTTATTTGCAAGAAAAATTATATTGGGATATTAATATGACAATGTTAGAATATATAAAATATATATTGAAAATTATTAAATTTTTATGGTTTGGAAGCATTAGCAAGAACATAGTATATCTTGGGGATAGATATATAAAGATAAATAGAATATTGCTATTAATAATTTTGGTTTGTCATTATATGTTTTTTCCCATTATTATTTTTTTTCTTTTCGGAATGTTTTTAAATTTAAATTTCAGTGTTTTAATTAGCGGTGTTTTTGCATTTTTTATTATGTTTATCGTTGATTTTTTCATTGCTTGTCTTTTGTTGATGTTGACGCAAAAAAGATTTAATAATAAAAAAAATTAATAAAAATAAAAGTTTTATTACAATAAATAGTGTCAGACCTTTACATACGACAACCATTACGGTAGAATAATCAAACACACAAAAACAAAAGATACTCAAAACCCATACACATACATCGGGAGAGAATACGACACAGAAGAACTATTACTATAGAGCCAGATACTATGACCCTACGATTCAAAGATTCCTAAGCGAAGACCCAATAGGCTTTGCGAGTGGGGATTTTAACTTTTACAGATACGTAGGGGATAATCCGGTTAATTTTGTGGACCCGTGGGGATTATGGACAAAGCTTTGTTCTAGAAAATTAGGAGATAAGAAAGGTCCAGATAGAAGTATATACAATCCAATAAGTCATCAATATTTAGTAGTAAATAATAAAATATTTAGCTTTCAAGCAGGTGGAAATTCATTTTTAGATATGATATGGTCCCAAGGACGTGTTGAAATTGGTGATAGTTCTGGTGAGTTATCAAATAGAGATAGTTGTGTAGTTGTTTTATCTGATGAATATGATAATGATGTTTACCAAGCAATAAAGGAAGAAGGGGAACCAAAATATAATGTTTTAGCTTATCCAGGTACAGTTATGTATACATTTGGGGCAAGAAATTGTCAGTCGTATGCAAGAGATATTATTTTGAAAGCGATAATATTGCATCTAAAAAGAAAGTTTTAAAATTTATTTAAATTATTTTGTGATAAATGATAAGGGAAAATAGTGTTTTGAAAAATATTTTTTTAGATTTGACAGAATTTTTTAAAATATTGTTTTTAGGGGCTTCTATAATATTAACACCCAATTATATTACAATAAAAAAAACAAAACCTTTTGTATGGGAAAAAAAATTAACAGTAATAAATCCTAATGCAAACTTAGAAATTGATATTTCAAAAAGTAATATAAGAAATTTAATTAAAATATATAATTTCCAAGATTTTGTAGATTCAGCAGAAAGTAATAAAATTTATGATTATTTCAATAAATGTCCAATTAAAGTATATGGAATTTATAAAAATAAAAAGATTCTTTTTAAGGGGCCGAGTTTTTCATATAAAGGAGATAAATTCAGTTTAAGATTTTATTTATTAAAGAAAGATATTGATTACCTTGATGGAATAATAATTATAACCGGATGTGATATAAAAAATATTAAACTTGTTTGGCATAATTCAGGCATGTAATATATAATTAAATTGCAAGATACTATGACCCTACGATTCAAAGATTCATCTCAGAAGACCCGATAGGCTTTGCGAGTGGGGATTTTAACTTTTACAGATACGTAGGGGATAATCCGGTTAATTTTACGGATCCGAGTGGGAAAGTTGCAGATAGTATTAAAAATGCAGTCAGTAATGCTTTGGGATTATGTAAAATGAATGGTGATATGAATTGTGATTTTATTTTAAAGAGAGGGAGAAATTTTTGTATAAAAAATGCAGGATTTGGTATGTATATTTGTATGCAAGCTGTAACAGAGATGTATGGAGAATGTATGTTTGATAATGTAAAATGTTGGAAACAAGGAGATAAAAATGAAACGTGTAAATAAGTTTTTTGTATTTGTAATTTTTATTGTTTTTATTTATTTGCTTGTTTCTTTTTCTATTTATCAGTCTGTTAGATTTAATGCTCTTAGTTCTATTACCGAATGTTTGATTTTAAAAAAGTTGCACGAAAATAATTTGAGTTCAAAAACGAATCAATTATGTGATTTTAAATTGGCAATGTCGAAAGAAATAATTAATCGAAAATATAATCCTTTTAGTATATCGACTATGAAAGAGATGTTTTATATTATCGGCTTTTCTATAAAACGTGATATTTGTCAGAATAGTTTTTATAAAGACAGTAAAAATAAAAAGATAAAAGAGTATTATGTTGAATTTTGTAATGAGTAAAAGTTTATATATTTATAATTATTTTAAAGCAAAAAAATGTTTAATAAAAAAAGATTTTTTGTGTGCATATGAAAATTTTGTTAAAGCGGAAAAGTATAATGATAAGGATTATTCACTTTATATTTATAAAGGAATAAGTGAGTTTTTTTTAAAAGAATTTGAAAGTTCTTTATACACTTTACAGAGAGCTTTATTAATGATAGAGAGTGATAAAAAACTTAATAAAGATGAAAAAAACTATTTAAAAAAATATTTATTTGGGTTCATTATTGATATATTAAAAATTTTAAACAAGGAAGAAAGTTTAAATGAATATTTAAAGATATATAAAAAATTAAAATTTGATAGAAAAAATATAAATAAAAATTTTTTCTATGACTATCCTTTAGAGAGTGATTAAAAGTAACTTCTATAGAATATCAATCGAGTATTGGTGTGATTTATTAGGAGTATTACAAAGTTATGATAGGATGAAAGTTGTTGTAGATAATAAAGTTAGTAGAGTTAGCAAATTTTGAAATTAGTTGAAATAGAAAAACCTCCTAAAATTTTAAAAAAAAACTGATTGAAAATGAAGAGGATTTTATAAATTTTTTGCAAAACGAGCAATATGATTTGTCTTTGTCAGTTGGAATGAAAGAGGTTGAAAGGTTTAAAAAGATTGCAAATGAATGTTCTCTTTTTTTAAGGTGAGAAAATTACTTATTTTGAATATTTTTTACTATATGTCCTATTTATTGTATCAAGGTTCATTATTGATTATAGGATTGACAAAACACAAGTAAAAGTGTAAAATATATTTAACATTTTTAACTAAAAGGTAATAAATGGATTTTACAAAGTTTTTCAACGAACAGTTTGAGCTGATAAACAAATTAGATTTGGAATTTAAAAGAAGTGTTTATGATTTAGTGGATATTGAAAATAACAAATTAACGGCACTACTTGGTCAAAGAGGTGTCGGAAAGACTACTATTCTTCTTCAAAAATTAAAAGAAATAAACAGCGACAACGCTCTTTATATTTCTGTTGACAATCCTTATTTTTCTATCGTTAATCTTTATGAGTTTGCCAAAAAGTTCGAGCAGTACGGGGGCGAATATCTTTTTATTGACGAAATTCATAAATACAAAGACATTGCATCCCATTTAAAAGCGATATATGATATGACAAATTTAAAGGTAATAGTTTCAGGCTCATCTTTACTTCAAATTTATAAAGAAGCGGATTTAAGCAGACGGGTTTATGAGATAAAAGTACCGGTATTGTCTTTTAGAGAGTTTTTGGAGATTAAAGGTTATAAATTTAATAAATATTCAATAGATGAAATAGTAAATAATCATTTAGAAATAGCCAAAATTATCAGCTCACAAATTAAGCCTCTTAAATATTTCAAGGAGTATTTGGAATACGGGGGCTATCCATTCTTTTTAGAAGGGATAAGTTCTTACAAACAAAAGCTTTTAAACATATTAAATTACATTATTGAAGTTGACTTACCGTATACCGCAAATATCTCGTATGCAAATATAGACAAACTAAAAAGACTCATTTACCTGCTTGCTATATCTGTTCCTTTTACACCGAATATTCAAGAGTTATCCCAAAAAACAGGGATTTCAAGGCCTTCTTTGCTTGAATATCTGTATCTTTTGGAAAAAAGTGAGATTTTAATAAACCTTCATTTCAAATCAAGAGGCACGTCAAAACTTCAAAAACCGGACAAAATTTATTTAAACAATACAAATCTCATAAGGGCTATTACTGATAATTCAAATATAGGAAATGAAAGAGAAACGTTTTTTGTAAATCAGGTTAAAAGTTACTTTTTGAACAAAAAAAGTTTTTTTGATGAAAATATCGTTTTGGCAAAAAACGGAGATTTTATTGTAGGTGATTATACGTTTGAAATCGGAGGTAAAAACAAAGATTTTAAACAGATAAAAGGGATTGAAAACAGCTTTATTATCAGTGACGATATTGAAATAGGGTTTAAAAATAAAATCCCTCTTTATCTTTTCGGGTTTTTGTATTAGAGAGTATAGAAAAAACAGACTAAATAGTGTCAGACCTTTACATGCGACAACCATTACGGTAGAATAATTAAACATACAAAGACAAAAGAAACAAACAACCCATACACATACACCGGTAGGGAATACGACAGTGAAGAGCTGTATTACTATAGAGCGAGATATTATGACCCAACGATTCAGAGATTCTTAAGCGAAGACCCGATAGGCTTTGCCTCAGGAGACTTTAACTTTTACAGATACGTAGGGGATAATCCGGTTAATTTCGTGGATCCGAGTGGGGAGTTTTTACAATATGTTATTATTGGGCTTGGAACAGCTTGGGGTATTTACGAATTTTATCAAAAAGTAAAAGTTTATTTTGATTTTGCAAAAAACACTTCAAATAATTTTTCTGGTAAACAAAAAGAAGAAAAAAATTGTAGTGCAATAAAAGATTTGATAAAAAGATATGAATGTTATGACAAAGTTAGAAAAAAATATTTATATAAACAAATCAATGATACATGTACCTTTGGAAAAGAGGTTACTCCCGATATAAAAACGTTAAGGTATAAGTAATGAAGAATTTTTTTATTTTTTTATTTAAGATAGCATTAGTATTGTTTTTTATAAACGTATTGTTATTTATTTTTAATAATAATTATAAAAATTTTATTAGTGGTTCAGTAGTTGCTTTATATTTTAATTATAAAAATAAAACAGATAAATATTTGCAAATGATTAAAGAAGAATATCATATAAAATTAAATTTTCCCAAAAATAAATGGATTTATTATTTTAATAATTTAGATAAGAATTTTTTTAAAGTTGAAATAGTAAGTATTAAGCCTAAAAATTTTAAAAATATTCATAAAAAATTTCATATAAATATTGAAATTACATTAAGTAAAAAATTTAATTCAATGCAATATTTGAAATTTAAACAAAAACAGTGCAAAGATTTCTTTGTGAAAAAAGATATTAATATCGAGAATAATAAATATAAATTATTTTTTTGTAAGACAAAAAAAAGAATTTTTCCAGTAAATATAATAAGTGAGAATAAAACAAATTTTATTATAAATTATTGGCCGTTTGTAAAAAATGATGAGATGAGTATAAAACAAGTAAAAAGATTTTTGAAATATATTAAATTTATATAATGATATGCTTATATAATAATATTTTTATAAGAAAAATAAAAAATTTGTTATATCAATAGGGTCAGGGGCTAATATTGGCTTTATAAAAAATTACTTGATATAATGATTTTGTAATTTAATATGGAGATGTGGTTTATGCCGTTTATAGACAAAAACAGATATAAAATTTTTAGTTTTGGGAAAACTTATTATATAAAAGATGAATGTATTGAAAAGATAAAATATATTGATTCTTTTAGAGAGTTTTTTTGGATGGATAGAGCATATGCGTTATTGCCTCTTATGATAGTGTCTATGGTGTTAGCCGGAATATGGTGTGCAATAACCAAAGATTTTAAAGAAATGACTCAAATATCGTTATTAATATATATAATATTATATTTTATTGCTTCTGCTATTTTGTATTACAAAATCAAAAAAGCGATAAAAGAGTGCGAAGAATGAAAGAAAATATTTTATTTAAAGCTAAAGGAATAAACTTAATTTTAAACGGGATTTTTACTTTGACAATAATCTTTTATTTTTTGCCGGTAGGATTTCATATGGCATATACGGGAGTTAAAGCATTTAAAGAATACGGATTTAAAAAACTTCCTGAAAAATATACGGTTTTTTATATGGGAAAGATTAATTATGCTTGGGAGTTAATAGCGATAGGAATGTTTTATTTTATTGTTTCTATATGGTATTTGTTTTTTAAAGACGGAGGATATTTATTTTTGTGGGGTGATTATATATTAAAAGTAGTATTTTGAAAAAATTTTTCGTGTTTATTTTGTGTTTAAGTTTTTAATCTATAATTTCTCAAAAAAGATTATCAATGAATAGAATTTTTTTATTACTAATATTTTCTTTATCATGGTTGTTTGGTAAGTTGTATATTGAATTGCCGCAAAAAAGAATAGATTACTTTTATATAAAAGGACATAGCAAAGGGTCTAAGATTGTTATTGTCGGAGGGATTCACGGAAATGAAACGGGTGGATTTACAACTGCCGAATATTTAAAAAATTTAAAAATAGATAAAGGTGAAATTTTAGTAATTCCAAGAGCCAATCCTATCGGGATAATGGCTAATGTGCGTGGATATAACGGGGATATGAATAAAAAATTCGATAATAAAAATCCAAAAGATAAAGATTATCGTTTTGTTGTAGAAATAGAGAGGTTGATATTAAAGTTTAAACCGAAACTTCTTTTATCGTTACATGACGGATACGGCTTTGTAATAAGAAATAAAAATGCTTGGGGACAAGCGATAATTATAGATGAGAATAGATATGGGGATTTTAATTTAAGGAAAATTGCTAAGTTTGTTAAAAAAGAATCCAATAAGCATTTAAGGTATAAAATAGATATAAAAAATACTCATACATTTACGAAAAAAGGAGCTTATAATAAAAACGGATTGACGGGTTGGAGTTTGAAAAACTATATTTTAGCTTTTGCTTTGGAAGCTTCGAAGAATATTTCTTTAAAAGAAAGAATCAAAACTCATCTTGAGATGATTAATAATTTTTTAAGATATTACAAAATTAGTTCGAATATAAATGAACTGAAAAGAGATATAAAAATCAAATATCCGAAAGTAAAAGTTAAGCTTTTGATAAATAATAAATATGTTGAGGTTAGCAAAAAAATTACTCTTGTTTTAAAACCGGCCACTAAAATAAAAGTTCTTAATTTACCTGGGGGAGTTTATTTGAAGCCAAGAGGAATAGATTTGAATTGGAGAAGTTTTTATTTTAAAAATGTGATTTTTGATGTGATGTACGGAAATAAAAGGCTTTTTACATTTCAAATAAAAGAGAAAAATTAAATTTTCTCTTTTATAGCATTTAGGTTTAGTGTTTTTAGATAAGAGACGTATTTTTTGTAATCCGTTCCGTTAAACAGTAATTTTAGGGCGTATTTATTGTTTAGTTTTACTGCGATAACTCCTTTTTTTAGACCTTTATCGATATAAACTGCTGCTTGGTAACCGTTGATTTTAAAGTGTTCCAATAAGAAATCTTTTGTATTGTTGTTTACGTTTAGTTTTAGAATCCCAGGGATTTGATCTTCTATTCCGATATAGATAATGTCGTTGTTGCAGTCGTACTTTTTAATATCTAAATAGTTGTCTTTTAGAGGTATCGGAGCGTTTTGAGGAGTGAAATAACTAATTCCTACACATTGTCCGAAGTTTTGTGGTAATACGTCTTTTGCAAACCCTAAAGCGGCAATAGCTGCTATTAATAACAACCTTTTCATTGAGCCCTCCTTTTTTAATTTATATTATACATCATTCATCATTAAATGTAAATTAAATGATTCAAGTGATTATATTATTCTCAATAAGTGTGTTTATTTTGTAATCAAAAAGATGAAAAAAATTTAAAATTATTGTTTATAACTATTGTGAAAGACATTAAAATTGCTTTTTATGAAGATAGTAGAATGGATGAAAATAAAAGTTTGTTATTTTTAATTTTGATGATTGTTTTAGATGAAAAGTTTGTAAGTGATATTTTGGAAAAAGAATTTAGGGGTTTCTTTTAAAAGAATGAAAAGCAAAATACTGTCTTTATTAAAAGAACAAAGCCTTTTAATTTGGAAAACGGTAATTCAGTTTAATAAGTACTAGGATAAAAAGCGGAAAAACCCGCGGTCATAATTTTTTAAAGGTTGTTTTTTAGCTCTTTTACCCAGCTTTCCATTACTTCGTTTGCGATTAAAGCCGGAGCTTCTAAAAATGCTATTTCGAATTTGTCTTCGAATTCAGTAACACCGATGCTTCTTGGTCTTACAGCTGAGATTTTTCCGTTTGGAAGTTTGTTTCCAAAACAAAACATTACTATTTTACAATCTTTGATTTCAGGTGCGATTTCGCCTTCAGGTAAATTTTTAGTGTGAGTGAAGTGGTCGAATTCTCCGATATAAGTAGCTACCGGATGAGCATTGATTTTTTCTTTGAAATATTCGATAATTTCTTGTGCGCTTTTGTAGTGAGTTTCGTTTTTATCGATATCAAGTACGAATACAGGGTATTTTTCTTGAAGTACCATTTGTTTCATTTGGGCTCCTTTTTTTTGAGCCGAAGTTTACATTAATAAGTTTAAATTATGCTTAATATAAGAAAAAATTATTAAAAAATGGTGTATAATTATAGAAAAAAGGGTTTTTTTGAATAGGAGAAATTTTTTAAAGACTGCGACACTTTTAAGTGTCGGTACGCCGTTGTTTGCTAAAAACGACAGTAGATTGTATATCGAGCTGCCTAAGAAGCCTTTTGAATACTACGAAAAAAAAGGCAAACAAAAAGGCGGCAGAGTATTGATTATAGGTGGTATTCACGGAAACGAAATAGGTGCATATAAAGCTGCCAATATGCTTGTGGATACCGATTTGAAAAAAGGTGAAATGTTAATAATCCCAAGAAGTAATTTCACTTCAATTTTAGCCGATGTCAGAGGTTATAACGGAGATATGAACCGAAAATTCGAATCAATTTCAAAAAACGATCCCGATTATCATTATGTAGAGCTTTTAAAAGAGGCGATTTTAAGCTATAAACCCGATGTAGTAATCTCTATGCATGACGGATTCGGATTTGCTATAGAAAACAAAAGAGCTTGGGGACAAAGCGTAGTGATTGACGAGCTTAAGTATAAAAATTTCGAGTTATATAAAGAAGCGAAATTCGTTCAAGAAAACGCAAATAAATATTTAAAACGAAAACTTGCGATTATCAACACCAAAACATTCACCGGCACTATTCATAAAGAACAAAAAAAAGCGTTAACCGGATGGTGCTTAAAACACGACGTAAAAGCGTTTTGTATCGAAGCGTCAAAACAATTGCCGTCCATTCACGATAAAATCCATACTCATCTTGTAATGTTAAGAGAATTTTTTAAAATATATAATATCGAACTTGATGGAGGAATCGACTATTTAGTTGATAATATCGATAAATTAAACAGACTCAAAAAACCAAAAATTACTCTTGAGATAAACGGAAAAAAAGAGATTTTAACATATTCGAAATTACTAAAAGTTCCTTCTAAAAGCGAGATAAAAGTAGTTAGTATCGAAGGTCAAAGAGGGGATTTTATAGTACCTCACGGAGTTAATTTGAATTGGAGAAGTTTTCATTTTAATAATTTGAGATTTCATATCAAAAACGATTATAAAACATTGTATCATATCGATATAAAAAGAGTATAAAGGATAAAGATGGCGTATGAAATTATAGTCAATGATAACGAAAAAACAATCGAGCTTCACAGTGATGAATGCGATGTGTTAATAGGAAAAAAAGAGGACGTGGAATTTAATAATAATGTTTTGTATATTACTTTTAATCTTTTTGAAGAGATTGAAGAGTTTTTGAAAAATCACGAAAATTATGAAGTTATCGAGTGCGAAGAGTGCAAACCTAAAGAAAACAGAGACGTTTTGGATGAAGAATATGACGATTTTTACGAAGAATTCGACGAAGATGAAGACATAGACTCTACCAGGTGTGATATATTTTGATATAATAAGAAAAAAAGGAGAAGAAATGTTTAAAGAATGTTGCCCTGAATTAATCCCCGTAATGGAAGAACTTGCAAAAGAAAATCCTCATATCGATAAACTAATCCAAAGACACGCGGAACTTAATAAAATCATCGACGAAGTTGAAGCCGGTAGAGAACATATGGAAGAGCTTGAACTTGAAAAACTAAAAAAAGAAAAACTTCATATAAAAGACGAAGTATATCAAGCGGTGCTTGAATACAAAAAACAAAAAGGATTATAAAATCCTTCTTTTTCTTCTATTTATTCCAGTTTTCTTATTTGCCGAAATTTTCATTTACAATCCAGTTGTTAAAAACGGTGAAGCGGTTTTGATTTTTAGTAATCAAAAGCCTGAATTTATAAAAGTTTTTAATAAAAAATATCAGTTTTTCCCTACAATTACGAATAAAAAATATAAATTTTATACTTTAATTCCCGTCAGTTACTATCAAAAAAGCGGTGTTTATGAAATTAAAGCCGTTTTTAAAAATGAAATTGATACAAAAAAGTTAGTTGTTAAAAAAGGAAATTACAAAAAAGAGTTTTTAAAAGTAGCAAAAAAACATGTCTCTCCTCCTAAAAGCTTAATCAAAAGAATAAAATCCGAATACAAAGAAGCGATGAAAATCTACAATACTTTCGATAAACATATATATTGGCACGATAAGTTCGTTTTGCCGATTAAATCTTCCGTAACTTCATCGTTTGGAAATGCAAGGATGTTTAACGGAGTGTTGAGAAGTTATCATACCGGAATAGATTACAAAGCTAAAAAAGGTACACCTATAAAAGCGGTGAATGACGGAGTAGTAGTGCTTGCAAAAAAGAGGTATTTTGCCGGTAATTCAGTTGTGGTTTCTCACGGAAGAGGAGTGTATAGCTGTTATTATCATCTAAGTAAAATAGTCGTAAAAAAAGCTCAAAAAGTAAAAAAAGGCGAGATTGTCGGCTTAAGCGGGCAAACCGGCAGAGTTACGGGGCCTCATTTGCATTTTTCCATGTGGCTTGATGGCGTAATAGTCAATCCTTCTTATCTAATTACACTTCTAAATAAAATATAAGCAATTTTTTTCTATCCTTAAAAAATCTTTTGTTTTATACTTCTGAAAAAAGGATTTTTGATGTATGGCGCAAAAGAGATAATTCTAAGCGAAATCAAACCTGCACTTGGTTGTACCGAACCTGCCGCTATTGCTTTAAATGCCGCTTATCTAAGAGAGTATGGGGTTTATGATGAAAATTTAAAGCTAACCATTAATACTAACCTTCTAAAAAACGCAATGTACGTACCTATCCCCAATACCTCTAAAAGATTTGGTGTGAAACTTGCCTTTGCTTTGGGGTATCTTTTCGGAGATGTAAATGACGAACTTAATATATTTAAAAATTTAAACGAAGAAAAAGTAAAAAAGGCCTTAAAATTCAGTGAAAAAGTAAAAGTTGAATTGATTGAAGGAAGCGAGCTTTTTATAAAAAGCGAAAATACCTATGCCGAGGCCGTAACGATTAAATTTCACGACAATATCGAATATGTAATTTCAAAAGGTGAATTAAAAGAGTTTGAAAATCATCAAGAAGAGGTTGAAGTTAAAAGTTATGTACTTGAAGATAAACCTTTTGATATCGTTTATGATTTGATAGAGCAAGAGAAAAGTTTCGAGTTTGTAAGAGAGGCTGTTGAACTTAATATGGCGTTGGCCGAATATGGGATGAATCACGATGTAGGAATAAACGTCTCAAAACAATTTTCAGGCGATTCTTTAAAAGATAAAATATGCAAAATAACTACGAGTGCGAGCGATTCGAGAATGGATGGTGTGAATATGCCCGCTATGAGTCTCACAGGAAGTGGCAATCACGGGATAAGTGCGACGCTTCCGGTGTGGGTGTATGCGAAAGAAAAAGGTTTTAGAGAAGAGGAGGCGTTAAAAGCGGTTGCTTTAAGTATGCTTATAACTATTTACGTTAAGCTTTTTATCGGAAGACTCTCGGTAATATGCGGTGCGGCGGTTGCTAGCGGATGCGGAGTGGCAGGAGCTATCGCTTATCTTGAGAGTGATAGAGAAACTTCAAAAAAAGCGGTAAAACACGTGATTCAAAACATCAGTACCCTTTTGTGTGACGGCGGAAAAATGGCTTGTTCGCTAAAAGTATTGCAAGGTGCGTCGGTAGGATATGATAGCGCCAAATTCGTCTTAAACGCAATGCAGGTGTATGAAGACGGTATAATGTTTGAGGATGTTACGAAAACAATAAAAGCCTTAAAAGGTATAAAAGAAAAGATGAGCGGAGTTGATGAGGAAGTCGTAAAAATAATGAAAGAGAAATTACTCTAAAAGTTTTATTGCTATTTCGGTTAGTTTGTTTCTGTATATTTTTTGCAAATCAACCCACGCAAGCGCTTCGTGAGGGAGTACTTGTTGGAGTCTAAACAGACCACTGTCTTGTTTGTCTATAGTGGAGTAGGTTTGGTGTAAGTCTCCAAGTAAAAAGAGTTTGCTTCCCTCACTCATACGCGACAAAATCATACTCATATATTCGCGCGTAACGAGCTGAACTTCGTCAACTATTAAAATCTCGCCTTCTAAAATCGATACCCCCTGAATCATATTTAAAGGGATTATTTCGAATTTTTCAAAGAAAAGTTGGGATTTGATATTGTCGTAGTTGTAGCCTTTTATATCTCTAAATAGGTAATTTAACGCACTCAAAAATCCTCCAGCCCATTCGAGCATTTTTTCATCTTTGCTTCCCGGTAAAAATCCGATGTCGTAATCACTGCTGATACCGATAGGCGGTCTTGTTATGAATATCTTTTTTTTAGTCAACGCTAAAGCTGTGGCTGTTGCAAGAAGTGTTTTTCCGCTTCCGAATCTTCCTGTAATTAATGAAGCGGGAGCTTCTACCATTGCGTAAATAGCGCATTTTTGATAAATATCAAGCGGTTCGAAAATTTTGGCGTTTTTGATTCTGAGTTTGCTGGTTTCGGGAATATTGTCAATTCTTTCGATACCTTTGTTAGGGTTATAGCAGTATGCAAGGTCTCTCATTCCGTCGTTTGTAATTAGGAAATCCCAAGGTTGTAAGTCTTTGTTAAATTTATTTTTTACGTATTCTTTGAATTCTTTAACGGGTCCTATACCCATAAAATGGGGAAGTTCGAAATTTTTATCTTCTATTAAAATTTTCGCTCCTTTATATGATTTTCATTGAAAAATCTTTGAATGTCGCTTGGTGAATAATAGCGCCGCTGCTTATTGCGTCAACTCCCGTTTTGATGAATTCGTCTATGTTATCAAGTGTTACGTTTCCGCTGGCTTCAAGTAATACGTAAGGGTATGTTTGGTCTCTGAATTCTACGACTCTTTTTATCGTATCGAAGTCCATATTATCGCACATTACGATATCGGCACCGGCTGCCATAGCTTCTCTTGCTTGGCGTTCGGTTTCGCATTCCACTTCTATTTTCGTAGTAAACGGAATATGCTCTCTTGCAATAGTGATAGCATCAGCAATAGACCTAAAAGTCGCTAAGTGAGTGTCTTTGAGCATCAGACAATCGTCAAGTCCGAGTCTGTGGTTTGTGACTCCACCGCATTTTGCGGCGTATTTTTCGAATGTTCTTAAAAGAGGTCTTGTTTTTCTCGTATCTAAAATTTTTAAATGTCCGTCTATTTTTTTTATGAATTCAAAAGCATTGCTGGCTATACCGCTTGCGTGTTGGAGAATATTTAGCATACTTCTTTCTATTGATAATATATCTTTTGCACTTCCGTACACTTCAAAAATAATGTCGCCTTTTTTATATTCGCTTCCGTCTTCGAAATTAAAATCAAATTTAACATCAGCAAGTTCGCTAAAATATTTAATATATTCTATTCCGGCGATAATACCTTCACTTTTTGCAACTATTTTGGCTTTAGTGTTACCTTTGATAAGTTCTCTTGCCAAATCACCTCTGCCAATATCCTCGTTTAGGACTTGTTTTAGAAAGTCGACTATTTGATGTTTCATTAGATTCATGATAACTCCATCATACGATTTAGCGCTTTTAGCGCGTTTTCTTTTACGTTTTCATCTACGTTTACGACGTTGTAGGCTCTGCCCTCATCAATTGCCACAAGCAAATCGTAAAGCTCTTTTAGAGTGGTTTCGTTCATAGAAGGACACTCCGGTTTTGTCGAGCTTAGGATGAAAATATTCGGGTTTATTTCTTTTTTCATTCTGTTTACGAAATTAAATTCGGTTCCTATAGCCATAGGCTCGTTTGGATGTTCTTTTACATATTTTAAAATCTGGCTTGTGCTTCCTACGAAATCGGCTAATTTAACTACTTCGGGAGAACATTCCGGATGAACTACGATTTTGATATCAGGGTATCTGTTTTTGAAAAATTCTACGTGTTCTGGCATAAAAAGCTGATGAACCGAGCAGTGTCCGTCGTAGCAGATAATATCTGCTTTTTCCCAATCTTTTTCTCCGATGATAGACGAGCTCACCCCCATCATACTCGCTACGTTTTGTCCTAAGTTTTTATCCGGCAGGAAAAAGACTTTTTTCCCTTGATTAAGAGCCCAAGATACGATTTTTTTAGCGTTTGAGCTCGTACATGTAAGACCTCCGTTTTCTCCTACGATAGCTTTAACTTTAGCACTTGAGTTGATGTATGTAATAGGAATAAAATCGATATTTTTTTCTTTTAGAAGTTTAATGTTTTCTTCCACTTTTCCTTCTTCAGCCATTCTTGCCATCGAACAGCTCGCAAGTTTAGGCATGTAAACGTCAATGTCGGGATTTAGGATTTTAGCGCTCTCTCCCATAAAACTTACACCGCAGAAAATAAGAGGGTTTTTAAGAGCTTTCGTTTTTTTTGCAAGTTCCAAACTATCGCCCGTTAAGTCGGCAAGTTCGAATATCTCGTCTTTTTGGTAATAGTGTGCCGCTAAGGTGATGTTATGCTTTTTTAGTAATTCTTTGACTTTATTTACCATTCAAAGCCTTTTTGTAGTATTTTACCAAATTTAAAGTATAATTTCATAAAAAAGGGATTTAATGAGTAACATTATCTGGTATATAATCGCTTATCTCGTAGGCGGTATTCCTTTTGGGTATCTGATAGCTAAATACGCGGCCGGAATTAATATCAAAGAGCACGGAAGCGGTAATATCGGTGCTACGAACGTACTTAGAGTTTTGAAACAAAAAGACCCTAAAAAAGCGAAAAAACTTGCAGCATTAACGCTTTTTTTGGATGCATTTAAAGGTGCTGCTGTGGTTTTGGCGGCAAAGTTTGCCGGAGTATGTGACGCTACTCTTTGGACTTTGGCGGTTCTTGCGGTAATAGGGCACTGTTTTTCTCCGTTTTTGAAATTCGAAGGCGGAAAAGGTGTGGCAACGACGGCGGGAGTTTTACTCGTACTCGTACCAAAAGCCGTACTTGTGGCACTTGTGGTTTGGTATTTGATGGCTAAATATGTAAGAATTTCTTCATTAAGCTCACTTACCGCCATAATCGTAGGTATTGCGAGTACTTATATTTTATATCCGAATCTATCTATCCAATCTCACGCGCCGCTTTGGATTATTGCTTTTATAGTTATTTATAAACACAAAGAAAATATTTATAGACTCGTAACAGGTCAAGAAAAACGCGTAGTTTAGGAGGAGTGATGTATAAAATAGTAATCGAGGATTTGAGTTTTAAAGCGATTTTAGGACTTTTGGAAAAAGAGAGAAACGAAGAACAGCTCGTAGTCGTATGCGCTCAAATCGAATACGAAGACAAAAAAAACTTTATCGATTATGCAAAAGTATGCGATATTATTCAAAATATAATTATCGAAGGAAAGTTTGCTTTAATAGAAGACGCAATCGACGTAATAATTGAAAAACTCAAAAACGAATTCCCTCAAATGAAATCCATACATTTAAAAATTAGAAAACCCGAAATTTTAAAGAATGCTTTAGTAGGAGTGGAAACTTTAAGAAAATTTTAATTTTTTGTTATAATTTTGTCAGTTTGAAAAAGGAGTATATGTGCGTCTTTTAATTGTCGAGAGGGATGAAACTTTAAATGAGCTTATAAAAAAATCGTTACACGAAGCGGGGTATAAAACTGACGAAGCCTATACCATAAAAGATGCCAAATATTTTTTGGATATCAGACATTACAATTTGGTAGTGGTGGATGCTAATTTCGGAATGAGCGAGCTATTTAAATTTATAGACTATGCAAAAGATATATATCCTTTAATAAAAATCATAGTCATCTCCGATGACGTTTCGGTTGAGAGCGAGATTAAAACTCTTAGAATGGGAGCGGACGATTATATAAAAAAGCCTCTTAATTTCGATTTGTTAATTACGAGAATCAACGTGGCTTTAAGAAGCGGAAAAGAGTCTCAGATAAAAATTAAAGACTTGATTATCGTAAAAGACGAAGAGAAGATTATTTATCAAGGAAAAGAGACTTATTTAAAAGGCAAAGCGTTTGAAGTTTTTATGCATCTTGCGAGATATCCTAATCAAGTTATCTCAAAAGAACAGCTTTTGGATGCTATTTGGGAAGAACCGGAACTCGTAACTCCTAACGTTATAGAAGTTGCAATAAATCAAATACGTCAAAAGGTTGACAAAGTTTTTAAAATTGATACAATTAAGACCATTCGCCGAAGAGGCTATAAATTTTGTTATCCAAAGGAGTAGCATGTCATTAAAGATTACTGAGGAATGCATTGCATGTGATGCTTGTGTTGACGAATGCCCAAACGGAGCAATCGAACCGGGTGATCCTATTTATGAAATTGATCCTGATTTGTGTACCGAGTGTATCGAATACGGAGGAGAGCCTCAATGCGTACCGGCATGTCCTGTTGACGCGATTGTTCCGGACCCGGATAACGTAGAAACGGCAAAAGAATTAAAACTAAAAGCGGAACTTATTCATAAAGACGAAGAGTAATGGCAAAAGTAACGGCCGTTATTGATATTGGATCGAACTCAGCCAGAATGGCTGTGTTCAAAAAAACCAGCCGTTTTGGCTTTTATCTTTTAAGAGAAGAGAAAAGCAAAGTAAGAATCAGTGAAGGTGCTTATGAAAACGGGGGAAATTTGCAAGATTTTGCTATTGAAAGAGCTATTAAAGCGTTAAGAGAGTTTCTTTTAATAGCAAAATCTTTAAAAACTCGAAAAATCCTCTGTGTCGCTACAAGTGCCGTTAGAGACGCTCCTAATAAAGCCGAATTTCTAAAGCGTGTAAAAGACGAATTGGGACTGAAAATCAAAGTAATAGACGGAGATAAAGAAGCTTTTTACGGCGGTGTAGCTGCGGCAAATCTTTTATATGAAAAAAACGGCGTTACTATCGATATCGGTGGGGGTTCTACCGAGTTTGCGTTGATTGTGGATAAAAGAATCGAAGCTACGATATCTTTGAAACTCGGTACCGTCAGATTAAAAGAGCTCTTTTTTGATAAAGGCGATATCGAAGGGGCTAAAAAATATATTAAAAACGAACTTGAAAAATTAGGAAAAGTTTTCGATTCAAAAAAAGTCTTCGGTATCGGTGGGACTATTAGGGCGCTTTCTCAAGCTATTATGAAAAAAATAGAATATCCTCTTGATATTCTTCACGGCTTTACGTATGAAATAAAAGAGCACAAAGATTTTCTTGAAAAAATTATAAAAATGAGTGATGAAGAGCTTCTAAAAGCCGGTATTAAACCCGAAAGACTTGACGTTATAAGACCCGGGACTTTAATTTTTCTTGAAGCGTTAAAATATTTAGGTGCAAAAGAAGTGATTACCAGCGGTGTGGGGGTTAGGGAAGGTGTATTTTTAACGGACCTTTTAAGAAACGACAACTATAGATTTCCCGATAATTTTAACCCGTCGGTCAGAACGATTATAGACGTATATCAAATCGATAGAAAAATAGCGTCATATGAGACAAAAATAGCTCTTGAAGTTTTCGATTTATTAAAAGAAGAATTTAAACTTGACGATAAATATAAAATGCACCTAACTTACGCTATAAAACTATCTCGTGCGGGTGAGCTTGTAGATTTTTACGAAGCTCACAAACATACCGATTATATTTTGTTAAACTCTCTACATTACGGATTCAGACATTGCGATAGGTTGTTGATTTCTAAAATTATCCGTTTTCATAAAAGAAAAAAAATCAAGAAAAAAGAGATAGAAAAATTCAAATGTCTTCTTCCTAAAAAGGATATAGTAGAAAAACTTTGTAATATCTTTTGGGTTGCAAAGCTTATAAATATCAATCTTTCGATGCCTCAAGTCGAGATAACTTTTTCTAAAAAAGATAAAAAAATTATTATTAAAGGTGAAAACCTTTATCTTGCAAAAGAGCGCTCAAAAACAAGAGAGCTCTTTTTTGATTTGGAGATTGTGAATAATTAAATTTTTTCTCTTAAATCCTCATCAAGAACTTTTTTCATTTTTCCGCCGAGTTTATGGTAGATTATAGTGATAGCCACCACTATTACTACGACCCAAGCACTGCTTTCAAGGGCGCTTGGGTTATGAAATAGATTGTATCCGATTAAAATAGCAGCTGAAACGAGACATAAAAAAGCTCCTAAGAGAGAAATAAAAGGATTAGAGTTCGTTATTTTTCTAAGTTTGAAGTTTGCATAGTTTACAAGTCCGAAAATTACTAAAAACCCGAAACTTCCCGCTACCGAGATATTTTCTATATTAAAACTCGTAGCGAAAATAACTCCCAAAAGACCTAAAATTATCATTCCCTCATATCCGTTTTTTATTTTTTTTGCGAAATCTTTTGGAATTTCTCCGAGCTTTGCAATCAAATATCCGGCTCTACCGGCTCCGTAAATTGTAGCGTTTATAGCGCTTGCGGTTGAGAGCATGGCGGCTACGGCAATAATAACGAATCCTAATTTTCCAAGAAGAGGTTCCGCTGCAATTGCCAAAACATAATCTTGAGCTTTTTTTGCCGTTTCGAAATCAACGTTTAAAATTGTTACGACTGCAATACTTACATATAAAGCAATTACAAAAATAACGCTTGCATAAAACGCTCTTGGTAGTGTTTTTTGAGGATTAATAACGTCTTTTGCCGAATTTGCGATAAGCTCGAATCCTTCGTAAGCCAAGAAAATAATAAGTCCTCCGGTTATGATTTTTAGGTATGATTCCCAAAACTGAGGCTCTAATCTTTCATAATGAGTACCCGTATAAAAGCCAATTGCGACGAAAATTAAAAGAATCGCCACTTTCGTATATACTAAAATATCTTCGGCTTTTCCGGTTAAAAAAGCTCCCAAAAGATTAATAAAAGTAAAAATACCTATAACACCTACCGCTAAAAGTTTATGAAGCCATGTTACGTCGTGTCCTAAAAAAAGAGCGCTTCCGTATGCTCCGAATGCCGAAGCGTATAGAGCGAGCATTATTACATAAGAAACCAAAAGAAGATTATTTACCGTAGCTGAAAAAAGATTGTTTCCGAAAGCCTGCACTATATATTCGATACTTCCACCCTCACTCGGAAATTTAACGGATAATTTTGCGTAAGAGTAAGCTGTAATAAGAGCGATAGTCCCGGCGATTAAAAAGGCGATAGGTGCGGCACCTTTTGCAAGATCGATTGTAAGACCCAAAACGGCGAAAATTCCGCCGCCGACCATTCCTCCAACCCCGATACTGAAAGCTTCGAGGAAGCCTATTTTTCTCATTTTTAAATCCTTAGAAAGTAGTTCCTATAGTAAATTCGAATCTTTGTAAATCATCACCTTTTTCACTTTTAATAGGCCATGCCCAAATAAAACTTAAAGGTCCCATAGGTGTAATCCAGTCTATTTGGAACCCGTACGAACTTCTTGTGATGTTTAATTTATCTTCACCGACTGCTCCGTAATCGATAAATCCGGTCAACCACATTCTGTTTTTTCTGCTAAGCGGAGTAGAAATTTCGGCTCCAGTGATAAATTCGTATTTACCTCCAATTTCGTTTCCTTCACTATCTTTAGGAGCTATTGAATACCAACTAAAACCTCTAACGGTAGAAGTTCCACCTAAATAAAATTTTTCATTTATAGGTAGATATCCGTTTTTGGCTATCGCTCCGCCTTTTACCCTATATTTTAATACCGCTACCGTTTGATATGTTTTATCCGTTAGAGGATAAAAGTATTTAAAATTAGCGAGTGTTTTTATAAACTTTTCATCTCCGCCTATACCTGCGAATTCAGAGCTGATTCCCGCTTTTATTCCGGTAGTCGGGAAGAAATAATCATCCGTATCGTTATAACCGAGAGCCAAAGTGATATAACTTTTCGTACTTTTAGGCATAATATATTCGGTAGTATTATAATCGCTCAGTTTGGTTCTTACGTATCCGTAAGTGATACTTGCACTTGTGAATCTATTTAATTGTTTACCTAACCCTATGCTAAAACCTCTCTCTTTAGAAGTATACGAAATACCCTCAAAAGAAGTATCGTAAATTGAAGTACTAAGAGAATATTTACTGTCTAAAACTCTTGGATTGAAAAGAGTGATTTTATATGTTCTGTTTACAGCACTTACGTCTGCATTAATAGATAAACTTTGCCCGCTACCGAATACGTTTTTTTCACTTAATGCTAAATTAAATCCTAATTTCGTATAACTTCCGTAGCTAATTCCGGCTCTTAAAGTTCCGCTTAGTCCTTCTTTAACATTTACAAGTAAGTTTACTTTATTCGGAGATATTTTTTTCATTTTAATTTTTACATTTTCAAGGTAACCGGTTCTTTTTAAAGCGTTTTGAGAATCTCTCATGTCTTTATATGAGTATTTGTCTCCCGGAGCTAAATAAATGTTTCTTCTGACTACTCTATCAAGAGTTTTATTGTTTCCTGAAATAATTACGTTGTTAATATAAACAATTTCACCCGGAATTACTTTATATGTTAAATAAACGTCTGTTTTTTCTTTTTTTATTTGAGGATAAACTTTTACAAAGGCATATCCTTCGTTCATGAAGGCATGTGAAATATCAAGAAGGTCTTTTCTAAGGGCCGAGACGTTGAAGTATTTGTCTTTTTTGAGTTTTAATTCAGGGAGTTTTACTTTTATGTTTTTAGGATAATCTATTTTTATCTCTTTTACTATATATCTTTTCCCTTGATATATTTGATAATCTATATCCGCAAAATAACTGTCAAGATTTGTTTTTGCCAAAGGAAGGTTTACTCTTGAATCCATGTAACCTTTATTTAAAAGATAATCTTGAAGAGCTTGTCTGTCTTTTGGTAAATCATAAACTTTTAATTTTCCTGCGTTAGTAAAAGGAATCCAACTCCAAAAAGTACGAGGTCTGTTTTCTATTTCGTCAAGAAGGTCGCTTTTTGGAATTGTAGTACCGTAAAAGTTTACGTTTCTGATGTATACTTCTTTACCTTTGTTTACGATTATATGTAATACGATTCTATTTTGGTTTAAATGTTCTATTTCTGTTGCAACTACCGTATTGTAGTATCCTTTTGCTGTGTAATATTGTTTTATGAATTCTTTAAGCTTTTCAAGTTTTTGTTTTGATAATAATTCACCTTTTTTAGGTAAAATCATTTCTTGTTTTAATAATTTTTTTACATCTTCCGAAACGTTTGTTAAATGAATTTTTGCAATTGTAGGTTTTTCTTTACATATAAAAGTTAAAACTCCGTTTGAAAAATCTGCTTTTATTTCTTCAAAATATCCGGTTTTGTATAGATTTTTTATGGCTTTGTCTATTTTTTCTATATCGAATTGAGAGTTTGGTGTGATTTGTGTGATTGTTGAAGCTGTTATCGGTGAAATGTGGATTAAACCTTTGTAATCTACTTTCGTAATCGTTTGTGCGAAAATAATTATAGGCAATAAAAATATTAATAGTCTCTTCATATTATCCCTTCTTGTGATTTGGGTAAAATTATAGCGTAAATGTGGTATAATTTTTATTAAAAAGAGGTTAAATGGTTTGCGGTATAGTGGGACTCGGGCTTATGGGAGGAAGTTTCGGTCTTGCCTGTAAGGGATATTTCGATAAAATTATAGGCATAGACCATAACATCCAACATCAAGAAGATGCTTTGAAATTAGGGCTTGTGGATGAGATAGGAACTTTTGAAGATTTAAAACAAGCCGACGTTATCGTACTTGCAATACCTATTAGAGGTATAATTAACGCACTTAATCATCTCTCGAAACTAAACCTCAAAAAAGATTCTTTAATCATTGATTTCGGCTCTACAAAAGAGAGTATCGTAAACGAATGTCCTAAAAACATAAGAAAAAATCTCGTAGCTTCTCATCCTATGGCCGGGACGGAATATTCCGGTCCGCAAGCTGCAATAGCCGATTTGTATTACAATAAAGTTATGGTTGTTTGTAATATAGAAGATAGCGGAGAAGAGCAGGTAAAAAGAGCTTTTGATATTTATAATTATTTAAAAATGCAAATAAAAATAATGGACGCAAAAGAACACGACAGACATGCCGCTTTTATCTCGCATATGCCTCATATCGTGAGTTTCTCCATAGCAAACTCAGTTTTAAAACAAGAAGATAAAGACCATATCGTTACTCTTGCTGCGGGCGGATTTAGGGATATGAGTCGTCTGGCAAAAAGCAATCCTCATATGTGGAAAGATATATTCAAAGAAAATAAAAAAAATCTTTTAGATTCGATAGAAGCGTTTAAGAGTGAGCTGAAAAAAGCAAAAGATATGATTGAAAACGAAAAATGGGAAGAACTTGAAGAGTGGATGAAAACCGGAAATCAATTGCATAAAATTATGTAAAAAAATACCTGATACTTCCGAATCCCACCGCTTTTGTGTTTTTTATCTTTTCTACTTCCTTATCGCTTATAATTCCGCCGAGAGCTATTACTTTAGGGTGCATATTGCATATATGATTAAGCACTTCCGTACCGAGCCCGCATCTGTTTTTTGATTTGAATATAGGCGAAAAGGTAATGTAGTCGGCTTTTTGAGCTTTTTGAACTTCTAAAGGGTTGTGGGTTGAAGCTATAATTATTTTGTTTTTATATTCGGTGATTTCGTCAAGTCTTGAGCTTGGAATATGTACTCCGTCAAAATGTTCAAGTAGAGAATCATCTTTTAAAGAATCTAAATTAATAAATACTTTTGAATAATTTTTTGCGAAATTTGCAAAATCCATAATTTCGTTTTTGTCAAAATATTCTTTGTTTCTATAGCATACGAAAGTGGGTTTGTGTTTTTTTATAGCTTCTTTTATTTGTTGTAGAGAATATGAAGGGTCTGTTATAAAATAAGAGAGAAAAGAAGCCATTTATTAAAGAGCTTCTTCTTGTCCCGTAACCGCACCGTAGATGTATACGTATGTAAGTACCATGAAAACGAATGCTTGTAAGAATGCAGAGAATGTAAGTAATGCAAAACCTGCTAACGGGAATACCCAAGGTGCAAGCATTAACAATACCGCTAAGAATAAGTCGTCCCCTTTGATGTTACCGAATAACCTGAAAGCAAGTGAAATGATTCTTGAGAAGTGAGAAAGAATTTCAACAGGGAACATTAATGGTGCCAGCCATTTAACAGGACCTGCGAAGTGAGCGATATAATGTCCTAAACCTTGTGCTCTGATACCTTCGAAATGATAGTAAAGGAATACTAAAATTGCAAGTGATAGAGTTAAGTTTACGTTTGCCGTAGGAGCTTCGAATCCAGGAATAATACCGATGAAGTTACCCATAAAAATGAAAATAGCCAAACTTCCTGCAAGTGTTAAATATTTTCTTGCGATTTCTTCGTTTGCCACGTCTTTTCCGATGTATAAAATACCGCTGACAGTCGCTTCCATAACGTTTTGGCAACCGCTTGGTACGATTTGAAGTTTTCTTGTAGCGAGTTTAGCCACGATTACAGATAATAAAGCTGCGATAATGGTATGAACGATAAGTTGAACATACTGATTATGCCCTAAAAATCCAAAAAAGAGCCACAATTCATTCATGTAAATATCCTTTTTTAGTGAAATTGTATCATATTATTAATTTTTATTTAATAGTGAAATGTGAAAAAAAGAAAAATTGTAACTTTTGGTTATATTTTTATATCCATCTGACCGATTCTATAGAGTGCGAAGTCGTATTTTAAAGGGTCTTTAGGATCGAATTCTTTTAGTTTTTCCGTAAGCTCCATAGCCGATTGTAAATCGTAGGTTTTTCTTTTTAACAGACCTAATTTTAACGATACTTTATGGGTGTGAGTATCAAGCGGAATTATCAAATCGCTTTTTTCAACTCCTCTCCAAAGCCCTAAATCCAAAGAGTCGTCTCTAACCATCCATCTCAAAAACATATTCCATCTTTTATAAGGACTAACTCCTTTTGTTTTTTTAGGGGGAATTTTCCCTATCAAAAATTGATATCCATCCGAATTATAAGGGTTTATTTCGTACATCGTTTTGATGATTTCTCTTATTCCGTCGATAGGGTTTTTCGTTTTTTCGTAACCTTTTAAAAAAATTTCGTTTAAAGAGTATTTTTCTTTCATTTTTTTAAGAGTATATAAAAATTCTTCAACATCCTTTTTCGTTTGAAATCTATAGTATGCTCCGTTTGAGTTTAGATTTTCCAAATCCAAAGAATTTAAAAACTTAAGTATCGCTTTTACGTTTCCGTATGCAAACAAAGCGGCTACGAGGCTTATATATTCGTCGTTATATTTTTTTGCAATTAAAATCGGGTCCAATTTTTCTTCGTTTACTTCGTAAATATTCTCTTCAATAAGTTTATCAAGTTTTGATTTTATATCCATTGAGTCCCTTTTTATAAGATTATGTGATATAATTATAATAAAAAAGGAGACGTAATGGTTATTAGAGGGGAAACAAATCTTATAAAAGTGTATGATTTGACTCCGATTGTGGATATCGAAAGTTATGATTTGAGCGAAACCAAAGATATCGAAAGATTTCAAGAAGTAGTGGCAAGTTATATTGACAGCGGAGAAGCCGAAGCCGTTGATTTGCCTACGGAACTTATGGGTGTTTTACCTGACGGGGCGGAGATTGAGATAGAAGATAAAACTTATACGTTTGAGGATATCGAATATAAAAATACAAGCGTAGACGAGCTTATTAGTGAAAATTTTAATGAAGGCGACGTACTTCTTTTATTGCAAGCAAATGGTGATGGGTATTTCGAATATGACGAAAATCCTGATATCAACGACTTGAAAATCGGATATACGGCTTGTGATATCGACGCACCGCAAGAGCCTATTTATGATTTCTTTTGTGATTTGATGCTTCCAGATATGGTATTAAAAGGTGAAGAAAAACTTGAAATAAAAGCAAGTAATTTCTATCCGAAAGATACGATGGTAGGTGAAGTTTATATCGTAAGAGAAGACGGAGGTAAATATCTCGAAAAAATAGCCGAAATCGATATGCTGCATTTCGGGTGGGATTTATTTGAAGATTTGATTCAAGTCGATTACGACGACCCTATTGCTTAATCGCAAATAGGGCGTCGAGCATATTGTTGATTGTAGTTATAACTCTTGCGTTGGCTTGATAGCCTCTTTGGAATTTTTCAAGGTTTATAAGCTCTTCGTCGATATTGACGCCGCTTAGAGAATAGTATTCGTTAGAGACCGATTTATAAAGAGTTTCGGCAGCTTCTTTTTGGTCGGTCGTATTTTTCGCTTCGTTTGCCAAAGAAGAGGTCATCGTTCTGTAAAATCCTGTAATGGTATTTGTTATTTTCGTATCGCCTTTATAAAATGTAATATCTTGGAATTGAAGTTGTAATATTTCGTTTGCCACTTCGTTATTACCCTCGTTAGGAGCTTTATAAGCGTGAATTTTACTCGGGTCGTCGATAAATTCTTGTCTTAAAGAGATATTGGAGCTGTCGGTTCCGTCAAAAAATTTATTTACTCCGAAACTCCCTCCGAAATTCGCCGTGTCGTTATCGAGCCCTACGAAAGTGTCTTCTTGTTTAGGTGCAAGAATGAATTTTCCGTTTAAAAACTTCGCTTGATAATAATCGTCAACGTCATCATTCGGGTTGTTGTTTTGGTTGTCGTCGATATTGGGCGTATTTATTTGAGCCATAATACCTTCGATTGTCGAATATCTCGGGTCTTTAGAGTCCATATTTACGGTTATGGTTCTTCTTGCTTTTTCTTCTCCGTTGCTGTCGTATACCACTACGTCAAAGGTTCCGTTATCCATCGGAATAGGGAGTTTTGTATCGTCTATTTTTGATAGAGGCATATATTCTATTTCGTTTAGAGCGCTAAAAAGCAAACTTCCGTCGTCTTTTACGAGGACATTCGGGCTTTCATTGCCGTTTGAATCTACGAATTTTATCTGTCCGTTGACAAGTTTTGCTTGAGTATCGGTAACTCCCGCATTTTGTAAGGAAGTGTTGATGTCGCTTATTATGTCGTTAATGCTTTTTTGTGAATCGATTGAAACTTTTACTTCTTGAGTCGGATTTCCGCTGTTGTCATATACTTGCAAAATCATATTTCCGTCTCTTACCGGATGAGCCAAATATTTTTCTATCAAAGGAAGAGGTTTGTCCGCCATATCCGGAGATACGGAAATAGGTTTGTTTATAGTATCCGTTTCTACGGATTCTTGAGCGGAATATGAATAGATTGAGTTTACGCTTCTTATCATTCCTTGTGCAAAAGCGTCAAGAGAGCTTAGCATATCTCCAATAACTCCGTCTTTTGGGTCGGTATTGGAGTTGAATTCTCTTCCTCTTACATCAAGAAGCGCGCCTAACTCTCCGCCTTTAATAGCATCGGTTACGTCGTTTATTTCGGTATTGGATTTTAGTGCGATATTGTAGTTTTGATAATTATCTTGCAATACCAATTCGTTTGAAGTGGAGTTATCAAGCAGTACGTATCCTCCGATACTTATTTGATAGTTTTCGGTATAATCGACGGTAGTAGTGCCTTGAGCGTCTTGAGAAGTTACGCCGGATTTGTAGATTTTAACGTCGGCAATCTCTTTTAATCTTTTTTCAAGGGCGTCTCTTTTGTCTCTAAGTTCGTTTGCATGAGAAGAGCCGTTTGCTTCGTGAGCCGTAATTTTAGCGTTTATATCCGCTATCTCTTTTACAATCGAATTAATTTCGTCCACTCTTGTTTTAACCTCTTCATTTAGGCTTTTTTGGATATCTTTTAATTTTCCTCTTAAAGTTTTGATATCGTCGGTCATTTTTTGGGTTTTGTACGCAAGGTCTACTTTTACCGCTCCGTCGTTGGGGTTGCTTGCAAAAGTTTGCCATGCGTCAAAAAAATCTTTGATGTCTTTATTTAGTCCTTGGTCTTCCACATCCGGAAAATAAGTCGCTATTTCATTTAGGTATTGTTCTTTTGTGGTTAAGTTTTTAACGTTTGCCGAAGTTTGAGTGAATCTGTTGAATAAAAAAGTATCAGTAATTCTCATAACGCTTTGAATCTTGACTCCTATACCGATATCGCCGGGAATAGAGTTGATTCCGTCATATGTCGTGAAAATCGCTCTTTCTCTTACGTAATCTGGATTTGAGGCGTTTGAGATGTTGTTTGATGTCACATCAAGCGCTGTTTGGTGTGCTTTTAGTCCTGTTAGAGCGGTTGAGTATGCTGTTGAGATTGCCATTTTTACGCCTTTAATTTAAGAAATGATTTTGGTAATTGGGAATCTTTATAGTCAATTTTGGGAGATTCCTGTTTTATTTCTTTCATCAAAGCGTTATAGAAATTTGCGACACTTAAAGCGAGTTTCGAAAATTTTTTGTGAAGAGTGTGAAATTCGCTTAGTTTATTTCTGAATTCATCAAAAAGTATCTCTTCTTCTTTTGAAAAAATCTCTTCTATCGGCTTGTTTCTTGAGACCAAAATATTATCTATTTCGCTTTTTAGATTGCTGAATTTCACTGCCAATTCTTCTTTTTTAGCGGTGTTTGCAAATACTTTTTCGTGATTTGCTGCTTTGATATTTTCTATATCTTGAGTTGTCATTTCTATTAATTGATTTAGCACGTTTATTATGTCGTTTAGTTTTTGAGTAAGCATTGTCCCTTCCTTTTAGTCAGGGTGGAAGATTAAAACAAAAGAGCCTTTGCCATAGCTTCAGCGGTTTTTCTGAGGTCGATTTTATATTCGCCTTTTTGGATTTGCTGTTTTATCTCCTCCACCCTGGATAATTTTTGCACCTCTTGGGTTTTTTGTGTTTTTTTGGTTTCGTTTTGTTGGGTAGAGACAAACGTTTTAAATCCGATAGAGATTTTTCTAATCATTTTGTCCTTCTTATTTTTAGTTTTCTACCCAATAACATCGTCTTTTTATTCATTTACTAAACTTTTTCTTTCAAATAGTCGAATAAAAGCTTAGAATAGCCGAAATTGCCGCTAAGTTCTTTTGATAGTTGTTCTTGATACATCGATTTGTATATCTTCTCGCCCGGAGATTCGGGGAAAAGAGCGTTATTGCTATCCATTGCTTCTTTTAAGAAAAAATTTAAAATTTCACTCTCGAAATCATCACAAACTTTTTTTAGCTCTTTTAATGTTTGCGATTTCGATTCGGAGTGTTTGTGAAGCAGACTCGTTATAAGTTGTGTTTTCATTTTAAGCTCCTTAATTTACGACAATTTTAGCGCTAATCGCTCTTGAAGCCCTAAGGTTTTCAAGAATTGCGATTACATCCTGAGGCGTAGCTTTTACTCGTTGTAAATTCGATGTCAATTCCAAAACGCTTGTCTCTTTGTCTATTTTGATCGTAAAGTTTCCGTATACGATCACTGTCGGCTGCACCTTTATATCACTACCAGCAATTACCGTTCCGGTTCTTTCGTCAATTACGATAACCGGCTCGTGAGGTACTTTTACGTTTAGATTTTCAACCATTGCCAAAAATTCAGGCATTGAGAGGTTTTTTGGTTTTTTTAGTTTTACGGTTCTTGGGTCTATTGCTATCGCTACGTTTTGTTTAAAAAATGAATTGATCGTTTTTTGCACGTTTATTGCGAGATTGAAATCGCTCGTATTTAAAGAAAGAGTGGCGAATTTTTTGTGATAAATATCCCATACTACGGCTCTTTCGACGGTTGCACCTTTGATAACTTTGACGGTTGTAGTGAAGTGTTTTTGTTTTTTGCCGCCTTTTGTATTGAATCCGCCCATCGTAATAGGTCCTTGAGCCAAGGCGTAGATTTTTCCGTCAACTCCTATTAAAGGAGTGATAAGCAATACCCCTCCTTGAAGAGATTTCGCATCACCGATTGAGGAGACGGTTACGTCGATTTTATCTCCTTCTCTTGCAAACGGCGGAAGCGTAGCAGTTACTATTACAGCCGCTACGTTTTTGGATTTGATGTCTTGAGGGTCGATTTTTAGGTTTGTATTTTTAAGAAAGTTGGATAAGAACTGCTTTGTGAATTTTGTGGAGGAATCACCCGTTCCGTCAAGTCCTCCAACAACTCCGTAACCGAAAAGCTGGTTACTTCTAACTCCTACGATTGAGGAGATTTCTTTGATTTTTTGCGAAAAGGCAAAAGAGAAAAGAAGCGACAGGATTAAAACCGATTTAAAGATGTTCATCTAAACGCCTTTTTGCCATATCAAGCAAAAGGCGTTCCGAAAATGTTTTAGTCGATGTATCTGACTATTAAAACGCCTTCTTTTTCATAAAAATCATATACGTTTTTTTCGGTTTTCAACTCTTCGATAAAATCTTTGTCAAATTCGGTATATTCGACGATTTTGAATTTTTTTACAGGTTTCATTTTTATAAGAGCGAATACCCACAAAAAAGCGATGATGATTGAGATAATCAAAAAGCTTTTTAGCATACCGTGTTTCATAAAATATCCCGCTACCGCACCGCCTAAGAAAATTCCTAAATATTGAATGGTGTTGGAAGTTGAAAGAGCGGTGGCTTTTTGGTTTGCGTACGCGACTTTACTAACGAAACTTTGAAGTACCGGCTCAAGCAGGTTGAATCCGAAGAAAAATACTATAACTGCGATAAGTGCAAAAAGATAGTTTTGAGTGTTTAGACCTATTAAGAAAAGTATTAAAGCTAAGGTGATACTAAGAGCGCTTATAATAAATACGGCTTTTCCTTTTCCTTTTTTTTCGGCCAATATCGCACCTAAAGGAAGTGCGAAAAATCCGAATACCAAAGCTGGGATATATACTTTCCAAAGTGAGGTTTTTTCCCAATGAAAAGTTTGGGTGAATACAAGAGGAATCAGTAAGAAAAATACGCTCATAAGGCCTTTTTGCATAAAACCGCTGAAAAATAGTTTTAATAACTCTTTGTGAGCGAAAATATCTTTTAGAGAAACTTTCGAATCGGTATGGTGCACGATTTTAGGAGCTGGAGGTACTTTTGCAATTACCAAATATATAGAAATCAAAGCAAGTATAGCCGTTAATAAAAAGAGTTTGTCAACTCCCCATTTAGTTCCGATTGTAGGTCCTAAAATCATAGAAATCGCAAAACTTAAAGCGATAAATTGTCCCATTCTCGCAAAAATTTTAGCTCTGTTGTTTTCGTCGCTCAAATCCGACATGTAAGCCAAAATCACTCCTCCGATAGCTCCGGCACCTTGGAGTAGACGACCGAAAATAAGTGTATAGATGTTGTCTGAAAAAGCACAGACCAAACTACCTAAAAATAGTAAAAAAAGTCCGAAAATAAGGATTTTTTTCTTATCGTATCTATCAGCGAGTTTTCCGAATTGAATTTGTAAAAATACTTGAGAGAGGGCATATGCACCAAGCGCTACCCCGACACTGAATTCACTGGCGCCTTTTAAATGCATGGCATAAAGTGCAAGTACGGGCATTACTATAAAAAGCCCTAAAAATCTGATTGCCATAAGCAGGCTTAAATAAATCAATTTTTCTCCTTTTTCTGTTTTGGGCGAATTATACAACACTAAGATTAATTTTTTCTTTTATTGTGCCGATTTAGTTGCAAATAAAAACAAGGATGTAAAAATGAAAGCGACAGGATTAAAACCGATTGTTGGAGCGATTGCTATTAGTGCGTTTTTAATAGGATGCGGCGGTGGAAGCGGAGGAAGCAGTGAAGTCCAAAAAGTGGAAGGAAGCGTTCAAGCGAGTGTTTTAAAAGGAGTCAAAGTTTGTCTAAAAGGGACGAATGTTTGTGATATAACCGATTCAAACGGAAAATTCAGTTTGGATACGACGTATCCCGCAAATCTTGAAATCAGTGTGGGGGATACGAAACTCGGAGATGTCGAAGTAACCGGAAATACCGATATTACACCTGCTCTTTTAGCGGATAATAACGTAACTCTTGCAGCATACTTAGGTTCGCTTTTGCATAAAGCTGGCGGATGTAGCGTGACATCTAGTTATTGCGATTTGTCAAAAGTTAAGTCTTTTGATTTAAACGCAAGCGGTGATACGCTTGTAGATATGATTACTAAAGCCGTAAAAGACGGAGAACTTTACGCAAAAGTGGACGGAAAAGACGTTAACGTTACTTTAAGCGACGTTGATGCGTACGTTACGGCAAATCCTATTATAAGCGGAAGAGGTGAAATTACTTATCAAGGTGCGATGACTCTTGGTGATTATGCCGAATTTACTTTCGATTTGAAAGACGATGTTGTAAATTATCAGATTAAAGGTAACGTATTAGGTAAAGTGGCATCGAAATCAAAAATTTACAACATGTATAATAATATGCTATTTGTCAATAACGACGGAAGCAACTTTTATTATTTAACAGCGGGAATTATGTTTTCTACGATTATGCAAAACGGAAGTCCTTATACCGTTGTAGGTATTCCGAAAAACTTTATTGCTTTAAGTGCAAGCGACGTAGCGGGAAAAACTTACAATATTTTGCTTAGAGGCGTAAAAATCGCAAACGAATCGATAACTTCAATCGCTACGGTAACGCTAAATGACGATAACACTTTTACTTTTGCTACAAAAGATTCTAACGGAAACGTAATTTCAGTACTCGGTACCTGGAATTTTACGGATAATAAAGTATATTTAAAAGACTCAAACGGAAATGACTTTATGATTATGGCGGTAAAAAAAGGATATCTTCAAAGTATTGCAATTGCCGATTTCGTAAACGGAGGTTTCGGTTTAGGGGTTGAGAGCGAGCCTATGAGCGCAAGCGACTTTACGGGTTACGGGTATATTAAATTCATTCAAAACGTAGGAGAGAATAAAAACGAGATTTGTCTTGGTAATTTGAGAGTTAAAAAAATAGACGACACTCATGCTCAAATTGACGAGAGAGATTCAAAATGTTTTATGGTTTATATCAATACGAACGTAAATGCCGTATTTTTTGAAGAAGTTCCTGCTGAAGAGCCTATTAGTTATATGGCTTTGATTAATCCGACTATGGAAATCAACGGAAATTATATCACTCTTAATTCGGTGGCTTTAAGCAGCGGTGACGTTACGGGTGCGAGTATTATTGACGGGGATAACGGAATCTTCGCACAAATCGCAATTAGAGACGGAAAAGAGGTGGCTATTTTAGGTTCTAACAAACCTATCCATTAAATTTTAAACTCTCTTTTCTCTTTTTTTTCAAAATATACCAACTTCTCAACTCCCATTTTTTTAAGTTTTTGAGTGGTCTCTTTTAGCATAAATCCTACTTGGTTTGGCGAATGAGCGTCGCTTGAAGTCGTTAGGTCGATATTTTCTTCGAGTATCATTTCAAGGAGTTCGTCTGAGGGATAAGCTTCTTTTACCGGTTTTCTAAGACCTGCCGTATTGATTTCTACCGCTATATTCGATTTTTTTATGGCTTTTATCGCTTCTTTTGCCAAATCTTTTATATTTTTTTTAGGTTTGTGACCGAATACTTTTACCAAATCCAAGTGTCCTACGATATTGAAAAGTTTTGATTCGGCAAGTTCTTTTATGTATTTGAAATACTCTTTATAAACGTCATCAACGTCTCTTTTGTCCCACTCTTTTATAAACTCCGGATTATCAAACCCCCAATTATCCAAAAAATGAACGCTTCCTATCAAATAATCGACATCGGCATTCAAAACTCTTTTGTCGAGGTATTTTTTCGGTGTGAAATCGACTTCGTATCCGAGTAATATCTTTATATCGTTTTTATACTTTTCTTTTAGAATTTTAATCTCTTTTTCATAGGTTTGCATATCGCTAAATTCCATACGATATTGTGGGTCGAAATTCATAGGAGCGTGGTCTGCGAATCCGTAAACTTTTATTCCTTTTTTGATCGCTTCTTGAATGTACTCATCAGGTGTACCTTCGGCGTGGTTGCAAAGCGGGGTGTGGTTGTGTAAATCGACCATTTTTTGCCTTTTTTAGTGAAATTATATATAATATATCAAAAAAAGAGGTGGCTTATGACACAAGAGGAACTTGACGCTTTAATGGACGGTGATATCGAGGGTATCGACGCTCTTGAAGAGAGCGAAGAAAATCAAAACGACCAAAGCGAAGATGATTTGCTTGAGGGAATTTTGGATGAAGCGGTAGAAGATAGCGAGCCAAAAGATGAAGATAGCGAAGAGATATATCCTCCGCCTGCGGATGATAAGCACAGAGTCGTAGCTCAGCTTGACGAAGTAACAAAAGAGAGCGAAGAAAAAGCCTCTCAGGTTATAGACATCATGGATGAAATATCCGAAGCCGTAAGCTACGCAAATGAAGACCTAAACGACGTACTTGATTTTTTCGTTCACCAAAAAGAGCTTTTTTCCAAGCTTGTCGAAAAGTTTCCTCATATTAAAACTTTTAAAACCGAGCTTGAAAAAATTGACGAAATGATTGAAAAAGTCAAAAAAGCTATAGAAAGCAACGAAGAGACTCAAGATAAAATAATGACGGCGATGGAGATTATGCAATATCAAGACATCCATCGTCAAAAAATAGAAAGAGTTATAAATATTATGAGAGCATTGATAAAATATATGAATAAATTATTCGAAGGAAAAATCGACGATGAAGAGAGAGTTAAAAGCGCAAATCATATTCATGGAGACGAAAGTGAGACCGTTAGCGACGAAGATATCGAAGCGTTACTCGAGCAGTTCGGAGTGTGATGTATGAAAAAACCTGAACTTTTAGCACCGGCCGGTGATTTCGAAAAGCTTAAAATCGCAATAGAATACGGAGCGGATGCCGTTTATGCGGGAGTGAGTCATTTTTCTTTGCGTTGTCACAGCGGAAAAGAGTTTGATTACGAAACGTTTAAAGAAGCGGTGGATTATGCTCATGAAAGAGGCGTAAAGGTATATGCTACTGTAAATTCCTTTCCTTTTGAAAATCAGCTTCCTTTAGTCGAGTCTCATATTAAAAAATTAAAAGAAATCGGCGTTGATGCGATGATTATTTCGACACTCGGGGTTATTGCAAAAGCAAAAGAGATAGCACCCGAAATAGATATTCATCTCTCAACTCAAGCAAACGCTCTTAATTCTTGGGATTATAAAGCGTATAGGGATTTCGGAGTAAAGAGAATTATTGCGGCAAGGGAGACAAGTCTTAAGGATTTGATAAAAATAAAAGAAAAAGTACCCGATGTGGAAATAGAGATTTTCGTTCATGGTGCTATGTGTTTTGCGTATAGCGGAAGATGTCTTTTAAGTGCCGTGCAATTCGGAAGAAACCCGAACAAAGGAAGTTGTGCCAACGATTGTAGGTATCCGTATGTTTTATATGCCGAAAATCCGGAGACCGGTACTATGTTTAAAATGGAAGAATATGAAGACGGCACTTATATAATGAACGCTAAGGATTTATGTCTTATTAAACATATTCCGGAAATTTTGGATGCCGGAGTTGTGGATAGTTTGAAAATAGAAGGTAGAACCAAAGCGCCTTATTACGTCGCGGTGGTTACAAAAGCTTATAGAGATGCGATTGACGAATATTTAAGCAGCGGAAAATGCGATTGCGAAAAATATTATAAAGAGATTTTAACGACCAAAAATAGAGGCTTGACGGATGCGTATTTAGTTAAAAGACCTTATGAAAGAGACGATACGCAAAATCTTGAGACTTCTTTGACTCACGGAGAGTGGCAGGTAAGCGGAGTAGTTACGCAAGAGGGTGATAGTTTTATGTGTAAATATAAAACTTTTCCGGGTGACGTTGTTGAAATTTTACTACCTAAAAATGCTAAAATTTCACCTTGTGAAAACGAGATAGGTAAAATTTGGCAAGAAGATGGCAAGTGGTATTTAAAATTTAATAAAATAGTTACAAAAAGCGGTAAAGAATTAAACGCGGTGCATAGCGGGAACCAAAATCCGATTATGCTTCCTTGCAAATTGCCGCCGCTTACCTTTTTGAGAAAAAAAGTAGAATATAGCCCAAACGGCGTATAAGGAGAGAAAAATGAGATTTGTTAGCGTGCTTATGGGAAGTAAGAGCGATTATGAGATAATGAGAGAAGCTGTAAAAATTTTTGAAAAATTCCAAATTCCTTACGAGCTGATAATTACTTCGGCTCACAGAACTCCGGATAGAACTCATTCGTATGTAAAAGAAGCCGAAGAGAGAGGTTGTAAAGTGTTTATTTGTGGTGCGGGAATGGCGGCTCACTTAGCGGGGGTTGTAGCATCATTAACTACAAGACCGGTTATCGGTGTACCTATGCCTACCGGAATGATGGACGGGCTTGACGCTTTATTATCTACTGTACAGATGCCCGGAGGTATGCCGGTTGCGACTGTTGCGGTAGGAAAAGCGGGAGCTAAAAACGCCGCATATCTTGCGCTTCAGATTTTGGCAAACAGCGATGACGAGCTAAAAGCGAAACTTGAAGAAGACAGAATCGCTCAAGCTAAAAAAGTGGAACTTGATTCAAAAGAAGTTGAGGTAAGACTCGATTAATGCAAACTTGGCTAAGTATCGAGGAGTTTAGTAAGCTTAGCGGAAAAACGCGCAAAGAGATAATTAAACTCTGTAAAGAAAAAAAACTTAAATGTAAAAAACAAGAAGATACAATTTATGTTGAAGTCGAATCGATGGCGAAGGCTCTTGTGCCTTTGCCCGAACTTCAAATAATCGAAAAAGAGCAATCGATTGCCGAGAGAACAATCGGTATGCTTTTGACGTTGCATGAAAAAGTTTTGATGAGTAAAGATGAGACTATCGAAACTTTAAAAGAAGAAAATCAGTTTTTAAAAGAGTCTATTTACGCTATTCAAGAAGATTACGAAAATCAAAAAAAGACAATCGAAAGACTTCAAAAACAGCTTGAAATTTGTCAAGAAGAGCTTGAGTTTTGCAGAAGAAAATATAAACTTATGTGGGGACAAGTATTAAAAAAAGAGAATAAGGAGGATTGATGGCTCAAAAAAGAGTTGTGCTTTTTACCGCTCCCGGTTGTGTGTGGTGTACTAAAGCCGAGCAGTTTTTTAGAAAAAACAAAGTAAAATACAAGAAAATCGATATAAGCAAAGACCAAAGAGCGGCAAAAGATTGCGAAAGACACGGATGTAGAGGAGTGCCTGTAATTCTTATAGGCAGCAGATGGATTTGTGGATTTAACGAGCCTGTAATTAAAAAAGAACTTGGAATTAAATAATGCATATAAGCAAAGAGTGTTATTTATGCATTTATAATCAGGTTTTTAAAATAACCGAGCGTTTGAATTTGAATGATGAAAAAGCAAGCGAGGTTTTAAGGGTCGGAGCTAAAATTCTCTCCAAATACGACCTAACATATATGCCGCCCGTAATTGCGGCGGATGTTTATAAAAAGATATCCGAAATTTTGGGAATTGAAGATTTATTTGAAAAAGAGAAAAAAGAAGCGATAAAAGAAGCGTTGAAGTTTAAAGAGATTCTTGAAAAAAGAATAAAAAAAAGCAAAGACCCGCTGTTTGATGCTGCGAAAATTTCCGTAGCCGGCAATGTTATAGACCTCGGAGTTCATCAGGAGTATAATTTAGAAAAAGAGATTAAAAATATTTTTGAAATGAAATTTTTTAAAAACGATTTTAATGAGTTTAGAGAAAAACTCAAAAATGCAAAAACTCTTTGTTATCTTGCTGATAATGCCGGAGAAAACGTATTTGACGAAATTTTTATTAAAGAGATAAGACGTTTTAATCCTGAAATTCAAGTTTTTTATTTTGTTAGAGGAAAGCCGATTATTAACGACGTAACTTTAAAAGATTTGGAAGGTCTTGAGATTTGGGATTTGGCGGAAGTGGTGGATAGCGGAGTGCCGACACCGGGATTTTGTATTCCTTTTGCTAACAAAAAAGCAAAAGATATTTTCCAAACGAGCAATTTGGTAATCAGCAAAGGAATGGGAAATTTCGAATGTCTTTTTGGAGAGTGTGAAAGAGAAGTGTTTTATTTTTACAAAGTAAAGTGCAACGTAGTGGCAAGAGCGAGCAAATCAAAGCTTGGCGAATATATGATTTATAAAGGTGAAAAATAAAGGAGCGTTGATGTATTTTAGTGATTTACTTTTGAAACTTCAGGAATTTTGGAAAAACAAAGGATGTAATATCGTTATGCCTTACGATTTTCCAAGCGGGGCGGGGACGTTTCATCCCGCAACTCTACTTAGAAGTCTTGAAAACAGACCTTGGAATGTGGCGTATGTTGCGCCGAGTCGTCGTCCGACAGACGGAAGATACGGAGAAAATCCCAATAGGCTCGGGAGTTATTATCAGTTTCAGGTTATTATGAAACCGAGTCCCGACAATATTCAAGAGATGTATCTTGAGAGTCTTGAATATTTAGGACTTGATTTGAAAAATCACGATGTGAGATTTGTAGAAGACAACTGGGAGAGCCCGACTCTCGGAGCTTGGGGGCTTGGATGGGAAGTTTGGCTTGACGGTATGGAAGTTACGCAGTTTACCTATTTTCAACAAGTAGGAGGTTTAAAGACTTTCCCGGTACCTGTTGAGATAACCTACGGTACCGAAAGACTTGCTATGTATCTTCAAGGGGTGGATAACGTATATGATATTAAATGGAACGAAAATACGACTTATGGGGATATGCATAAAGAGGGTGAATTTGAATTTTCAAAATATAATTTTGAAGTCGCAAATACGGATATGCTTTTTAGATGGTTTGAAGACAGCAGAAACGAAGCCAAAAGATGTATAGAAGCAAAACTTCCGCTTCCGGCGTATGATTATACGATTTTTGCGAGTCATATTTTTAACGTGCTTGATGCGAGAAAAGCCATCTCTCAAACCGAGAGACAAAACTATATTTTAAAAATAAGAGAGCTTGCAAAAGCGGTTGCCGAATTGTATGTTGAAATCCAAGAAAAGCAAGAGAAATGAAAGTAAGAACGATTTATGATTTTTTAAACGAAGTTTCGCCTTTTGAATATCAAGAAGAGTGGGACAATAGCGGTCTTAACGTAGGTGATTACAATCAAGAGGTTAAAAAAATTTATCTCTCTTTAGATATTGACGAGAGTGTAATTGAAAAAGTAGAAGATAATTCGTTGATTATCACTCATCATCCTTTGATTTTTAGAGGAATTAAAAGAGTGGTGCCTAATTCTTTTTCTACTAAATTTTTAATTAAACTGATTCGAAAAAACGTATCGTTAATTGCAATGCATACCAATTTTGACAAAACTCATCTTAACAACTATTTTGCGACTAAAGTATTGGGACTTAGCGGAGTTGCGGAAGATTTCGTTTTTTATAGCGATGTTTTTATGAGTTTTGACGAGCTTGTAAATTTAGTAAAAGATAAGATGAATTTGGAAAAAATAAAAGTTGTAAAAACAAAAGATTTTATTGAAAAGGTTGCAATTACGACGGGTGCGGGGATGAGTTTACTTAGCGGTATTAAAGCTGATTGTTTTTTAACGGGTGATATTAAATATCACGAAGCTATGGATGCAAAAGCCCGCGGAATTTCACTGATTGATATCGGTCATTACGATAGTGAAAAATATTTTACGGACGTTTTATATAAAGCGATTGATGGCGAAATCGGATTTGATGTGGAGATTATAAAAATAAATTCTCAAAATCCGTTTTCGTTAATTTGATATAATTTCATTAAAAAAGGCAGAGAATGAACAAATTCCTAAAAGAGCTAATTGAACTGAATAGATTAGAGAGAAAATTAAAAGAGCTTGAGCCTGTAGAAGCGAATATAAAAGCCCCTTTGATTAAGCTTGAAAATCAAAAAGCTTCGCTTGAAGAGAGACTTGAAAAACTTGAAGACGAGATTAAAAATATCAAACTTAAAAAAAGCAAAAACGAACTTTTAATTGCGGAACTTAAAGAAAAACTAAAAGATATCGAAGAGAAACAAAACAAAGTAAAAACTGAAAAAGAGTTTAAAGCGCTTCAAATCGAAGAAGAACTTGCAAGAGAACAAATAGAAAGCGCAAATGAAGAGATTGCAAGATTTGAAAAAATGATAGAACAAAAAGAGGAAGAAAAAGCTGAGCTTTTAAAAGAGATTGAAAAAATTGAAGCAGATATTACTATTACTAAAATGGATGTTGAGAAAAAACTAGAAACTGTTGAAAAACAAAAAGAAGAACTTTATAAAAAAAGAGACGAGCTTATTAAAGAGATGAATCCTAATATTTATAGATTCTATGAAAAAATCAAAAAATGGGCCGGAGTTACGGCTGTGGCTCCTATTAAAAAACAGGCATGTACGGGATGTAATATGAGAATTAACGACAAAATTTACGCTGAAGTTTTAAAAGGTGAAGAAATCGTAACGTGTCCACACTGCGGAAGAGTACTTTTCGTTGAAGATGAGGATAAATCACAAGATTAATGGTTGTAATTTATTATATCTTCGCACTTTTTATCTATCTTATTTCTCTTCCTTTTTTGATTTTTTTAAGTTTTAAACAAAAATATAAAAAATCAATTCCCGCAAGATTTTTTCTATATAAAAATCCCCCTTTTTCTAAAAAGCTTCATTGGTTTCACGCCTGCTCTCTTGGAGAAACTAAAGCGCTAAATCCGATAATAAAAAATTTTGAAGAGATAAATTTATCGGTTATTACTCAAACGGGATTTAACGAAGCCGAAAGACACAAAAACGCTCATGTAAGATTTTTACCTTATGAGATATTTTTGCCTTTTTGGATAAGGCCTTGTAAAAGTTTGGTGGTAATGGAAGCGGAGCTTTGGTATATGCTTTTTTACGTTGCAAAAAGAAGATGTGAAAAAACTATACTTTTAAATGCGAGAATAAGCGATAGAAGTTTTCCTAAATATATGAAGTTCAGGTGGTTTTATAAGAAAATATTCGAAAATATCGATATTGTTTTGGCTCAAAGCGAAACGGATAAAAAAAGACTTTTAAAACTTGGAGCGAAAAACGTAAAGGTTATAGGAAATATTAAAACTATAACCGATTTTAAAGTTACGAAAAACTACAAAAAAAGAAAAAAACTTTTGGTTATCGCTTCAACGCATGAAAACGAAGAGGAGATAATATTAAAAAACATACCTCTTGAATATCAAATAGTCGTAGCACCAAGACATCCCGAAAGATTTAAAGAAGTAGAAAAATTCCTAAAAGATTTCGCTACAAAAAATTCTCTTAGTTTTTCTAAACTTTCACAATCAGATGAGGAATTAAAGGCAGATATTATTTTGGATGACGTTTTGGGTGAGCTTATTAATTTGTATGCCGTGTCGGATGTTGTGATTTTAGGGGGAAGTTTTGTAGAAAATGTCGGAGGTCACAATCCTATAGAAGTTGCATATTTTAATAAACCTTTGATTAGCGGAAGGCATATCTTTAATCAAAAAGCTCTTTATAAAGAGGTGGAAAACATAAAAATTGTAGATGTTAAAGAGTTAAAAGAGGCTTTAAAAGACTTAAAGCCTACTTTTATTAAAAACAGAGCTGATTTGAAAGAGATTTTAAGAGTTATTTCGTAAGTTCGTCAAGTTTTTTCGTATCTACGTATTTTGCGAATTCTTTAAAATATGCTCTAACTTCAGGAGTGCTTGTAATTGCTGCGCCAGCTACTCTTCCTAAATATTCGAATGATTGGGAAATCGCTTGGTTTCCTTCGTATTTTACTGCGTTTTTGAATTCGTTTTTACAATCCACCGTTAATAATCTCGTTACATAATTTCCCATAGCTTTATTTATTTGTATTTTTTGTGATTTTGAAATTGTTGCGTATTTTGCGAGGTCCGGGTCTTGAGCGAATGCAAAAAACATCCAGGTTTTTAAAACTTTAATATCGTTTTGAGAAGAGTGATTTACCATACATTGAATTAATTGATTGGTATAAATTCCGGCATTTAATGTTATGGCGGCAGCGGCAATTGCTAAAAATTTTTTCATTCTTTCTCCTTTGGTTTTTCATATAATACCATAAAAAAAAATTAAATATAGCCGATTTAAAGGAGATGAAATGGTTTATGAAATAAAAAACGGTAAAGTAATTATAAACGTAAAAGCTCAGCCGAACTCGTCAAAAAACAAGATTGCCGGAATATACGGCGAGAGTTTAAAAATAAACATAAAAGCTCCGGCGGTCGAAGGAGCTGCGAATAAAGAGTTAATTAAATTTATTAGCAAAGAATTCAAAATACCAAAAAGCGAAATCGAATTAAAAGGTGAAACGAGCAAAAGAAAACAGCTTATTTTGCCTTTAAATGAAAAACTAAAAAAATTTTTAGAAAGTTTGGAATGAAACAATACTCATGTACGTTTGATGAAAGAAATATAAAAGAGATATTCGAAAAAACAAAAAACTTAAACTATAAAACACTTTTGGTTCAAATTTATTGCGGGGTTGTGATAAAGTCGTATATTTTAGGTGTCGTATCGACTGTAAAAGAGTATTTTCCCAATGCAAAAATAGTCGGTATAACTACCGATGGCGAAATTATAAATTCTAAAATAACTCAAAACGATGTTGTTTTGTCTTTTTCTTTTTTTGAAAATACTGATATTGAGATTGAATTTTTTCAAAAAGGCAATTTATTTGAAGATGGGAAAAGGCTTGCCTCAAAAATAAAAAAAGATACAAAACTTTTAATAATTTTTGCTTCGGGAATAGAATTTAACGCGGATGATTTAATAGAAGGGATAAATTTTATAAATGATAACGTTCCCGTTATTGGAGCGTTGGCCGGAGATAATGCGAAATTTAGAAAAACTTATGTTTTTTATGAAAATGAAATTACTGAAAACGGTGTTTTAGGAGTTTTTTTTAATTCTTCCGGTTTAGATGTTTATATCGACAGTTCTTTTGGATGGGTGAAATTCGGAAGACGTATGAAAATTACAAAAAGCGATAAAAATATCGTATATGAAATTGATGAAAAAAATGCATTTGATGTTTATAGCTACTATTTAGGAACCGAAATAAAAAATTACTTTCCTCAAATCGGAGTCGAGTTTCCATTGATAAAGACAATTAATAATTTGGATGTCGCAAGAGCGGTTGTAGGGATTAGGGATAAAGCGCTTATCTTCGCCGGAGCTTTGAATGAAGGTGAAATAGTAAATTTCGGAATTGCTGAAATTTCTAAAGTACTTGAAAATTCAAAAAGGATTTTTCAAAAACTTTTAAGACATAAAATAGAAGCTCTTTTTGTGTTTTCGTGTATGGCAAGAAGACGTTTTGTCGAAAAACTCTCTTTTTTAGAGCTTCAGATGTTAAAAAACATCCCCAATACCGGGTTTTTCGGATACGGGGAGTTTTTTAACGGCAGATTTTTAAACCAAACTTTAAACGTTTTGGCTTTAAGCGAGGGGGGAGATTTAGAAAATAAAGAGCTCTATATCCCCAAAAACGACAAAGTTACTACGATAGAATCTTTAATACATCTTGTCGATGTGGCTTTTAACGAAGTGAGGCAAAAATTATATATCGATAACGTAACTCAGCTTCCTAATAAAGCCGCATTTGATGAAGACGTACTTAGAAACCCTTACGGTGCGGTGCTTTTCGATATAAAAAAATTTTCTAATATTAATGATAAATACGGTGAGGAAGTTGGGGATGAAGTTTTAAAAAATCTTGCGAAGATTTTGCAAAAATTTATTATCAAAAATGCTAAACTTTATAGAATAAGTGCGGATTATTTTATAGTGCTTTTTTTTGAAAAATGTAATTTAGGAATGTTTGCTTATAGCGTAATCGAGTATTTTTATAATAATCCTTTAAAAATCAAAATCAAAGATGAAGAGTATGAGATAGATTTGGATTTATATGCGGCGTTGGTAGAGGGGGTTGAGGGTAGGAAAATAAAAATCAAAGCAGATATGGCTTTACATTACGCAAAAGTTACAAAAGAAAATATCGTAAAATATTCAAAAGATTTAAAAATAGAAGAAAAGATCAATAAAGAGATTGAAATATTAAATTTCGTAAAAAAAGCGATAATGGAAAATAGGGTGATTCCGGTATTTCAGATGATTCAAAAAGATGATTTGAGTTTTGAAGCGCTTGTTAGAATAATTGATGAAGATGGAAAATTAGTTTCTCCTTTTTACTTCTTGGATTCCATAAAAAATACGAGATATTACGATGAAATTACGAGAATAATGATAGAAAAAAGCTTTAAAATCTTTCAAGACCTACCACATAAACTTTCTATAAATTTTTCATACGAAGATATTCAAAACGAAAAGACTGTGGAGTTTTTATTAGAAAAAATAGAAAAATTCAATATGCAAAATAGAGTGATTATAGAAGTATTGGAGACCGATTCGATAAGCGAGTACGACGTTTTTGAAAATTTTGTAAAAAAAGTCAAAAAATACGGCGTTGAAATTGCGATTGACGATTTTGGTAGCGGTTATAGCAATTTTATCTATCTTGCGAATATAAAGCCCGATTATATAAAAATCGACGGAAGTTTGATTAAGTCTTTGGATGAGAATGAAAAATTTTATAAAATAGTAAAGACGATAGTCGAGTTTGCTAAGGAGATGGATATCAGAGTCATTGCCGAATTCGTCAAAGACGAGAAAATTTACGAAATATGTAAAAAACTCGGGATTGACGGAATGCAGGGCTATTTTATTCATATTCCTTCAAAGGATATATGATGACAAACGGCGAAATTGCTAAAATGCTTGCAATGACCGCGGATTTGCTTGAGATTAAAGGTGAAAACCCTTTTAAAGTCAGAGCATACAGAAACGCTGCGAGGATTGTGGAAAATTCAAGTAAAGATTTTGACAAATTGGTAAAAGAGGGATTTGATTTAACTAGACTTCCGGGAATCGGTAAAGATTTGAGCGAATATATAAAAGAGATTGTAAATACGGGCAAATTTCATAAATTGGAGGAGCTTAAAAAGGAGATTCCTCAAGGCTTGGTTGATATGCTAAGTATCGAAGGCTTAGGACCTAAAAGGGTCAAACAAATTTATGACGCATTCGGCGTTACGTCTTTAGAGGAGCTAAAAAAATACGCTCAAAGCGGAGAACTTGATAAGTTACCGGGGTTTGGGCCTAAGCTTATTGAAAAAATCCTAAAAGGCATAAAACAACTAAAAAAAGCCGGTATTAGATTTTTGTGGGCTGAGGTTGAGGATATTGCGGAGGATTTGAGAGAGTATTTGTTGAAATTCGAGGGTGTGGAGATTGTGGAAATTGCGGGAAGTTACAGAAGAAAAAAAGAGACTGTAGGGGATTTGGATATTTTGGTTGTGGCAAAAGATTATCCCAAAGTTAGTGAATATTTCATAAAATATCCCGAAGTAAAAGAGGTCCATTCCGCAGGTCTTACTCGCTCGACCGTCTTTTTACAAAACGGACTACAGGTTGACTTAAGAGCCGTGAGTCATGAGAGCTACGGGGCTGCTTTGCACTATTTTACGGGAAGTAAAGCTCATAATATCGAAATTAGAAAAATAGCTATTTCTTTAGGTATGAAAGTTAATGAATACGGAGTTTATAAAGACGATAAAAAAATAGCCGGTGAGAGCGAAGAAGAGGTTTATAAAGCGGTTGGACTTTGTTATATAGAGCCCGAGCTTAGGGAAAATAGAGGTGAAATAGAGGCTTGCAGGGAAAACAGACTTCCGAAACTTATAAAAAGGGAGGATTTAAGAGGGGATTTGCATATTCATTCAAATTACAGCGACGGAGCGAATACGATAGAAGAGATAGCGAAAAAAGCGATTGAGCTTGGATATGAATATATTGCAATTACAGACCACTCAAAAAGGCTTAAAGTCGCAAACGGAATGGATGAAAAGAAAATTCTTAGGCAATTTGAGGAGATTGATAGGTTAAATGAGAAGTTTAAGGGAAAAATTTATATTTTCAAAGGGTGCGAAGTTGATATTTTAGAAGACGGCTCTTTGGATTATGATGAAGAGATTTTAGAAAAATGTGAAATTGTAAATGCGGCTATTCATTATAAATTCGATTTACCAAGAGAATTACAGACAAAAAGAGTAATAAAAGCGATAAATAATCCTTTTGTCACCACAATATCACATCCCACAGGTAGAATTCTGCACAAAAGAGAAGAGATGAGTTTGGATTTTGAACTTATTTTTAGCGAAGCTGTAAAAAACGGAGTCTTCTTAGAGATAAATTCTCAACCCGACAGACTCGATTTAAACGACGTTTTGATAAAACAGGCAATCGAAAAAGGCGTAAAACTCGTCATAAACAGCGATGCCCATAATTTAAAATCGCTAAATTTCGTAAAATACGGAATAAATCAGGCAAGAAGAGGCTGGTGCGAGAAAAAAAATGTTATAAATACGCTTTCTTTAAAAGAATTAAAAGGAATGCTTAGAGAATGAGATTTTTGATTTTTTTTGTGTTAATAAAACTTTTATTCGCCGTCGATTTAAACTCCACTCAAAGAGAGTATTTAAATACGAGAGTATTTAATATTGCAACAACTACGAAGTGGGAACCGTTTAATACCGAAATCGACGGAAAACTTGTCGGAATAGCCGTTGATTATTGGAAACTTATAGCTAAAAAAACGGGGATTAATTATAAATTTTTAATAAAGCCTACTTGGATAGAAGTATTGCAAGCTATAGAATACGGCGATGCCGATTTGGCTCTTGGTGCCGGAAAAACTAAAGAGAGGGAAAAATATGCAGTTTTTACTAAGCCTTACGTTACTTTTCCTCTTGTAATCGCCACAAGAAACGATGTAGGATTTATTCCCAATATCACTTTTTTAAGAAATAAAATAATAGCTGTCGGTAAAGGATATACGGCAGAAGCGTTACTTAAAAAAAATTATCCCAATCTAAACGTCATAAGCGTACCCACGATTGATGAAGCTTTAAAAATGGTAAAAGAGGGCAAAGTTTATGCCGCTATAGATATTTTGCCGGTAATTGCTTACAAAATCAACAAATACCAATACGATAATTTAAAAATTTCAGGACAGCTTGATATAAAGTTTCCTGTTAGGTTTATGATAAATAAAAGTGAAAAAGAACTTGTGCCGATTATTAATAAAGCGATTGACGAAATAACGTTTGATGAGAGAGAAAATATTTATAAAAAATGGATTACGGCTCAAAAGTCAAAACCGAATTATTTTCAAATCGTTATTATCATAATTTTAGCCGCTATAATCGTAATGCTTATTATTTGGGTCGTTAAACTCAAGATCAAATTAAAATATGAACATGAATACGAAATAATGCTTGAAAAACTTGCTAGTTACGATAAACTCACAGGTATTTACAACCGCCAAAAACTCGAAGAATTTTTGGAAATGTTTGCAAGTGTTTATCAAATAAACAATGAGCCTTTTAGCGTAATATTTTTTGATGTGGATAATTTTAAAAAAATAAACGACGATTTCGGTCATCAGGTAGGAGATATCGTACTTGTAGAGATAAGCTCCATAATTCAAAGCAGTATCAGAAAAAGAGATATTTTCGGCAGATGGGGCGGGGAAGAATTTATGATAATTCTTGAAAATTGCAAAATCGACGAAGCTTGCAGTATTGCCGAAAATATAAGAAAAAAAATAGAAAAACACAATTTCGGTATTAATAGAGCAGTGACTTGCAGCTTCGGAGTTAGCGAGTATGCGGGAGGGGATTTGAAATATTTCTTGCTCGAAGTGGATGAAAAGCTATATAAGGCTAAAAGAGAAGGAAAAAACAGAGTTATTTGCTAAAAACGTCTAAGTTTTCGGAAATAGTCTCTTGCATCTCTTTCGGGTCTTTTGAGAACGAAAGAGCGTAGAAATTTATAAGTATATGAAAAATCGATCCCTTTAAAAGAGTGAAGGTTTTTTTGTCTATTTTTGCATACTCTTTTACTAAATCTTCAATAAAATCAACGGCACCCGTGAGTTCTTTTTGGTTTGATATTTTTAGCTTAAAGGCTTCTTTTAATGCTTTAATAAGAGGTTTCGTATCGACGTTGCAAGGAGGGTATTTTTTTGTTTTAAACGCTTTTAGCATTTGAGAGATAACTTTTTCTTTGTCGATTTTAGGTAAATTTTTGTTTTTTAGAGGTTGTGCGCCTTTGATATACGCTCCTTTACTTAGGTTGTAAACTTTTAAATTAAACATTTCTATCATTTTTTCTATTTTGTCTTTTGAAGAGAGAAAAAGAGAGTCGGTATAAACGTATTCGTCAAAATTTCCTTTTATTTTTATTCCGCTTTTTGCCGTGTCGTCTCTATCGTCATAAAAACTGCCGCTTGCGTGTTTTTTTTGACCTATTTTAAAGCCTAAATCCATACCGCAAAGATATATTTCGTCCGTAAAATTCGCTGCAAAAGCAAACCCTGCGTTTCCGACTATAGGTGATGATCCGATAAGAGGTTTATAGCAATCCTCAAGAGTAAAAGCTTCTCTTATAAACATCAGCGGTTTTTTAGCCATTTTAAAAACTTTTTCATCCACTACGCTTGCACCTAAAAAATACCCATTAAAAAACGGCAGCGTATCTTTTAATACATCCGGCAAAATATCTATTCTCTCTTGTTCTATATGAAAATCGGGCTGGATGTCGTGTTTTAAAAGAGGTTTTATTGCAGTACCTACCGATACTAAAATTATCGAATCTCTGTTTTTTTTGATAAATTCGATCGAATCTTCCAAACTTTTTCCGTTTGCAATAACGCATATCGGAGCGTTAATTTTTCTTTTTTCTTCCAAAATCGGATATTTGTTTATGTTTTTTTTGTGTTTTTTTATACCTTTCATTTCATCTTCATATGTTCCCCAGCCTCTTAGTTTGCTGGCTTGTATGTTTGAAAATTTTGCAATTGCGTCATTAATTAAAGGGTGTTCGTAAGCTTTGTAGTAGATATTTAAAAAGCTTGAAGTAACGACTCTTTCATAAAAGAATTTTTCGATTGCAAAATAGTCTATCTCTCCACCTATCCATAAAAAAAGTCTTTTATCGAGTTTGGTGTATAGTTTTTCATAATCCACAAAATAGAGACTGATTGCAAAAAATTCCGGATTCGGTTCGTAGATAAATAGAGATTGAAAATAGTATTTTTCTACTAAATTTTGAAGATGTTTTCCGCTAAGGAGCCCGAAAAGTATGGTTGTAGGCAAAAAATCGCTTTCAAAAGCGTAGTTTTTTTCTTTGCTCATAAATGAATTGATAACTTTTCCGGTAGCATAAAACTCTTTTTCATCCCAAAAGTCGGGATTTATAAAAAAGCTTTTTTCCCACAGAGGGTTTTTTAAGGGATTAGTCGAAATTGTTTTTGAATCGATTGTGATTGAATTGGGATATACCGGATTTCCGTTATGGTAGAGATTATCGTTTTTTATTTGGAAATTTCTTTTTTTTATGGATGTTATCAGTTTGTAATAACTTGGAATATTTTCATAAAAAAATTTCAGGTTTTTTTCAAAAAGTTTTTGCATATACGCCCCTAAAAATCGGAAGAGATTTTTAGGGTATTATAGTTTATTGTTTGAGTTGAAGCAAGGTGTTTAGCATTTGGTCGGATGTCGTTATCGTTTTTGAGTTTGCTTGGAAACCTCTTTGAATTACGATTAATTGAGTTAAGCTTCTGCTTAAGTCGACGTTACTCATTTCAAGAGAGCTTGGTTGAATACTTCCTCTACCGCCCGTTCCGGCCGTTCCTACTATCGGGTCTCCGGAGTTAGGAGAGGCGGCGAATAACGTTCCTCCTTCGTTCATCAAACCTTCGTTATTTACGAATTTAGCAAGAGCCACTTGAGCGAGGCTGTAGCTTCTTCCGTTTGTAAATACGCCGATAATCGTACCTGTTTGGTCTACTACGAGTTGTTGTAAATCACCTCCCGGGTATCCGTCTTGTGTTTGTCCGCTTGTGGTACTTGGTGCTTCAAAAGATGTTAGGCCGTTGAATTTGTTAGGGTCTCCGAAATCCAACTGTACCGCTTGACCTGTAGTCGCTCCGTTATTCGGGTTGAAAATCAAGCTTGGAGGATTGAATGAATTGATACTTCCGTCACTATTGAATTTTACGTATCCGTATGCCGGTTGGTCCAAGCTTGAAGGAGCAGGCACCTCAGCATACCATTTCCATACGGTCGGGTCGTTTGGTGAAGTGGAAGTATGGGTTTTTCTAAAATGAAACGTTAGTGTGTGTTTTGCGCCAAGTGAGTCGAAAATATCCATGCTTGTGGTATGAACTGCTGCGTTCATTGCTTGTGAAAAAGCACTGCCTCCAGCTGCTACGGTTCCGTTAATAGGTGAAAAAGCGTCTGTAAATAGTTGATTGTCCTGTTCGTCGCTAGGATAACCGTTTACGGTGATATTAAACGAACTAGGTGAAGTGTTTTTGACATTTATTTCACCGTTGTCGGTTATAGATACGATACCGCTGTTTCCTGTTGTCGAGTTAGCAGGGTCTCCGCTTGCATCAACCGCCATTTGCCATAGATTTGCCAAATCTTGGATATCATGGAAATAATAGATATCGTTTTTATAAAAAGTAGATGTTTCACTTCCCGTTCCGTCAAGACCGTCCATCATTTTCGCAAGTCTTCCGAGTACCGTCGTAGTATCTGCAGCGATTACGTTTCCGTTTGAGTCTCTCACCTGAGCGTCTTGGATTCCGCTACCGCTTGATTCGACTATTTTACCGTCTTTAAATGAGATTATATCGTTGATGTTTCTATTTGTAAGGTCAGTGTTTAATAAACAGCATAAATCACTTATAGTTTGAAAATCTTTTCCGTATGTATAAGTTACCGTATCACCGTTTGAGAGTACGAACGATAGTTGTTGATTCGTACTTAGATACGCTCTATTATCCGCATCGCTTGAAGCGTCGGAATAAAAGAGCCAATGGAATCCTTCGTTTGAATCTGCCGTGATAGGTTTTGCAGGTTGATAAGAACCTGTTGCCGTACCGCAACCCTCACTCGAATTAATAGGGTCTTTTGTGTAGATGAATTTTCTTGTTTCTCCAAGACCGTTGATATTTACGCTAATTCCTTGTCCGTCTTCAAGATTAAAGGCGTCTCCGTTGTTGTTAAAAAGCTCTCCTACGTCATCGGCGCCTATAAAGCTGTTTTGAATAGCTTTTAAAGAACCGGTAGTGATAGAAGGTCCTTGTAAACCTTTGAAAACGTCACCTAAAACTTGGTTTGTAGAGGCGAAAACAGAGTCGCTAACTACGATTTTGTTTTTAGGGTCTACGATTTGTCCGTCTCCGTTTAGGTATACTTTTGCGTTGTAGGCATCCGGAGTATCACCCGTAGATTCTAAAATTTTAGCGTTGATTTTATCCATTAATTCTTTAATCGTAGTAAATTTGTTATCGTCAGGCGAAGTGCTTTTCCCGTATACGAACGTAAAAACTTCCGTTGCGGTATCGATAGTTCCGTCGTTATTTATATCGATTCCGAGTTGTAATTTATCGACATCGGGAGTTAGGTTTATTTTGTTTCCGTTGGCATCGTAAATTCCGTTCATATCGGCCGTTTGATCTACTGTAGGTCTTGTTCCGGCTTTTTCTACTATATGATCGCCGCTATTTAGGTTGGCTTTTATAGAAATTTTGCTGGTAGGATTTGCCGGAGTCGTTAGTCCGGGAGGAATTGATATCGGTTGAAGACCTTTTGCGGTATCTATGTTGTGAGTTTCAGGGTCTGCCAGCCAACCTTGAACGATATATCCGTTAGGGTCTACGAAATTTCCGTTTGCGTCAAAAGTAAAATCACCGGCTCTTGTGTAGCGGTATGTTTTTCCTCCGTCGCCGCTTACGATAAAAAACCCGTCTCCGTTTATAGCCATATCCGTATTTTTATCGGTATTTTGAATACTTCCTTGCTTAAAAATCGTTTCAACCGAGCTTACACTCGTACCAAGACCTATTTGAAGCGAGTTTTTACCTCCTAAGTTTCCTTGAGGAGCAGTTGCGCTTTTTACGGTTTGGCTAAGTAGGTTTTGAAAATTCGTACGGCTGTACTTAAATCCCACGGTATTTACGTTAGCGATGTTGTTGGCTTCTACGTCCATAGCTATTTGATGAGCGTTAAGTCCGCTAACCCCGCTCCATAAACTTCTCATCATGGTTAATCCTTTTTCGATTTTTTATTTATAAAGTTAAGCAATTATCGTTCCTATCTTTTTAAATTTATCGCTTTTTGAATCATTTCGTCACTTGTCGTGACTGTTTTTGCGCTTGCACTGAATGCTTTTTGAGTAATAATTAGTTCGGTCATTGCCGTAGTCATCGAAACGTTTGAATTTTCAAGACTTCCGGATAAAATTTGAGCGCCTTGGATGTATTCTCCGTTGTTTTGATATAAAAACGCTTCTTTTGAATTTGAAGTAGGAGTGAAAAGATTACCTCCTACACTATCGAGCCCTTGGTCGTTTTGAAAATGAAAAATAGGAATTTGTCCCAAAACGGCTTGTTTTGCGTTTGAAAATGTAGCGATAATGTTTCCGTTTTGTTCTATTTGATAGTGTTGGAGATATCCTTTTTCTATTCCGTCTTGATTAAACGAATAGCTAAGAGCTTTATCGGGTTTTGCATAGGATGTTAGGTTGAAATTAATATCGATTTGTTGCGGTTCGTTTAGGGTTATGGTTTTTGGTGATAACAAAGCTCCGTTAGAATCGAAAACGAACTCTTTTGTTAGATTCGTAACTTCTCCGTTTTCGTTTGTTATTTTGATGTTTCCAAGCCAGGTAATTTTATCGGGCTCGACTTTTTGTTTTGTAAATTCAAACGTAATAGTGTCTTTATTTCCGTTTGCTTCGATAATGTTTCCTCCGAAATCTTGAGTATTGCTTAAAAACTGAAGACTTTTAGCGTCCGTTTGAGGAATTATCACGTTTCCGAGTCTATCGAGGTTTGTTAGGAATTTTTCGTTGGAATTGTTTGCCGCGTGAGAGTAAGCGTTTAGAGTTTCATTACTTAAATTCGAAATATAAAATTCTCCGTTTTCAAATCCTATTTTAGTTTCGTTTGGATACGCTACATCAGCAAGGGATTTTAGTTTTTCTACGAAATCTTTCGGAGTTGCGAAGTCGTATCGGTTTTTAGGGTCCGTTTTGTATGTCAAAACGGCAGCCGCCGTGCTTTGCATTATATTATCGTTTGATTTTAAGATAAATTCATTAGGAGTGCTTATAGTGATGGTGTCGTTTGAGATTGAGTTTGTAAATCCGTTTTTAGTCAGTTCGCTTGATAGTTTTTGTAAAATCTCTTCGCTTGTAGAGCCGTCGGGAAGTGTGAATTTAATCTCTTTTCCGTTTAGTGTAAAATCTATATTAACGTCTTTTCCGTCTTTTTCGTCGTTTGGAATACAAAAAGTAGAAGATAAAATTCCAGAATCGTATTTTACATCGTTTCCAAAACCGAATACCAAATTTTGAGAATCTCTAATTTGCATATCTTCTCCGTCTTTGTTATAAAGAGCACTGAAATATAGGTTTTCGGTAGCGGGTTTTGTTGTTGTAATTTGAGTGTCGTCGTTTAGGTTTGAAGTGAGGTTTACGTTTTTAGTCGCCACCGCCGGTAAAATCACGTTATCAGGAAGAGAGATTGGAGTGAATGTCGTATTTAAAATATCGGGAACCTGTTTTGTCGTATCAACGATATAGCTTCCGTCGTCTTGTTTTATTAAGTTATTGGCATTTGCTACCAAAAGATAATCTCCCGAATCATTTACCAAATATCCTTGAGCGTCTCTATTAAATGCTCCGTTTCTTGTATAAAAAGTCATATCTCCGTGTTTTACTCCGAACCATCCGTTACCGCCTATTGCCAAATCAAAAGGATTTTCGGTGTTTATGATACTACCTTGAGACGTATCAAGAGAAGTTGAGGTGATAGTGGAGCCCATTCCCGTATCGCTACTTTGGGTTCCTACGAGAGTGGTTGAAAAAATAGTTGAAAAATCGGGAGTTTTTTCTTTAAAACCGATTGTATTTATGTTTGAGATATTATCGCCCCATACATCGATTCCTTGTTGAAAACTCATAAGACCCGCAATTGAATTGTAAAATGAGGTTGTCATTTCATCATCCTTGCCATTCGTATATTTCTTTTATTTCGCTAAACGGAAGATAATTGCTACCGAGTTTTGCGTAAGGTTCTCCGTTTTCGAATTTGATAGATTCAATCGGATACGCCCCAAGAGCCGTAGTATGCTCGCTACCGTCAGGCGAAGTGTAGGTGGCTGTGACTTCATATGTGTCGCTCGGTACTCTCTCACCCGCGTCGTTTGTCAAATCCCAATCAAAATTCAATACGCCTTTCGTGTGCGCTTCAAGAGGGAAAGTTCTTACGACATTTCCGTTTTTGTCCTTAATTTCGACTTTACCGCTTGAGATATCGTCTCCGAAATACAAATCGAAACTTACGCTGTTATCGTCGTCGGTGACGTTTATGTATCTATATCCGGTATCACCGATTTTTCCGATAGCGCTAATTGCGCCGAGTTCGGAGTTTGTTTGGAGTGTTTTTGAGAGATTATCAAGAGTCGTTTGCATATTTTGATTCATCTCCATTGTCGAAAGATAAGCGGTTTGTTCAAGCATTTTATCCGTATCCATCGGGTCTGTAGGGTCTTGCATTTCAAGCTCTTTTAAAAATAGTTGCATAAACGCGTCTTTGTCGAGTTGGGAGTTTGGGTTATAAACGAAATCGTTATCGGATTGTGTGACGGTGTTGGAAACTGATGTAATTGCCATTTTCGATCCTTTTTTTAAATATAAGCAAAAGTCGTTCCTAAGCGTATGTGTAAGGAACTTCGATTACTATTTCTTCTAAATTGTCTTGAGTTTGTTTGTATTTTTGTTGGTTTTGTCTTTGGTGTTGCTGTTGATTTTGTTGATTGGTATTAAAGCTCATATTTACTTCGCTATATCCCATATTAATAAGGTTTTGTTTCAGTTCGTTTTGATGCGTTTGGATGAAATTTAGGGTTTGGGTGGTGTTTGAATTGATTTTTATTTGTAGATTTTCCCCTCTATGAATCAGAGTCACTTCCACTTTACCCAAATCTTTAGGGTTCATTTCTATAGATATTTTGGATAGAGGCGGTTTGTAATCTTTTATCGCTTCATGTAAGTCGTTTGAGAATTTTTGGATCGATTGTTTCGCTTTTATTATGTCGTGTTTTATTTGTGTTTGTACGCTTTGGGCTATTGTTTGGTTTATGGAGTCGTGTTTTTTTTCTTTCTTTTCTTGAGGTTTGTCGTTTAATAGAGTTTCAAGAGATATTTTTTGGGAGATTTTAGGCTCTTTTGATATTTTGATATGCTCGTTTTGAGGTTGTATTTGTTGGGTTTTTATATGTTTTGAGACAATTTCCGAAATAGGAGATTTTTTTGTTTTCGTATTTATAGTTTGTGTCGGGTTTAGAGGTTTTGTTTTTTGAGATAGGTTTATTTTAGGCTTTGGCAAGTTTGAAACAACGATAGGCTCAGGGTTTTTTTGAGGTGCGTTTTTTGAGATTGTGTATTTTTGAATATCTTTTGATATTTTTACTTTTTCGATATTCAGACCTTTTTTGTTGGCAAAAGTTATTAACTCTTTTAGAGATTTTATTTTTTTAAACTCTTTTATTTCCGTTTTCGATAATTTTATGTTTTCTTTTTCAAAAACGCTTTTTAGTTGTTTTTTTATTATCTCTACTTTTTTGTAATTTTTTTCTTTTGTTTTGACTTCAAATTCGGATATTTCTATTTTTTGTGTTTGAGGTTGGATTTGAGTGTTTTCCAAAAGGTCGCTTATGGAAGTGACTTTTTTTTCTTTTTTTGGTTCGGCAGTGGTTTTGATTTTGGGCTTTTGATTTTCGAAAAGAGAGATTATTTTTTCGAATTTTTCTTTGTCTTTTTGCGGAAGTTTTTTTAGTATCTCTTTTAAATCCTCTTTTGAGATGTTTAGAGATTTTAGTAAATTGAGAAATTGATTTTTATCTTCGCTTTCATCAAAAAGTTTCAGTAAAAAATTTTCGTTTGTTTTACTTAAGCCTTTAATCTCTTGATTTTCGGTGATTTTTAGCAGTGCCTCTATCATTAAAAAGCCTTTTTTTACCAAAGAAGCAAAATCCGTTCCTTTTTCGCTTCTATACTAAGATGAGTTTATTGGATATAATTCCAGAAAATTTTTTAAAGGCAATTAATGAAAAACATTAGAAATATTGCGGTTATCGCTCACGTTGACCACGGTAAAACTACACTTGTAGACGAACTTCTAAAACAATCCAACACTCTTGACGCAAGAAAAGAGCTTGGTGAGAGAGTTATGGATAGTAACGATTTGGAAAAAGAAAGAGGAATTACTATTCTTTCTAAAAATACGGCAATCAGATGGGGAGATTATAAAATCAATATCATCGATACCCCGGGACACAGCGACTTTGGTGGAGAAGTCGAGAGGGTTTTAAAAATGGTTGACGGGGTACTTTTGCTTGTTGATGCGCAAGAGGGTGTAATGCCTCAAACTAAATTCGTTGTTAAAAAAGCACTTTCATTAGGGCTTAAACCTATCCTTGTAGTGAATAAAATCGACAAACCCGCAGCAGAGCCGGACAGAGTGGTGGATGAGGTTTTCGATCTTTTCGTAAGTATGGGAGCAAATGAAGACCAACTCGATTTTCCTATTATTTACGCAGCCGCTAAAAACGGAATAGCAAAATGGGATTTGGAAGACGATAATGAAGATATGACTCCGATTTTCGAAGCGATTACAAAATATATCCCTGCGCCTGCTGGTGAAGAAGACAAACCTCTTCAAATGCAAGTATTTACACTTGATTATGACAATTACGTCGGAAGAATCGGTATTGCGAGAATTTTTAACGGAACGGTAAAAAAAGGTGAAGCCGTTACTCTTGTAAAAGCCAACGGAGAGAAAATTCCCGGAAGAATTACTAAGCTTATGGGATTCTTGGGGCTTGATAGAATGGAGATTGATGAAGCAAAAGCCGGAGACATCGTAGCAATAGCTGGATTTGAAGCCCTTGATGTAGGTGATACGGTAGCGGATAAAGATAATCCTGTAGGACTTGACCCTCTACATATCGAAGAGCCGACAATCAGTGTTATTTTAAGCGTAAACGATTCGCCACTTGCCGGGACTGAGGGTAAAAACGTTACCGCTCCGAAACTAAGAGACAGATTATTTAAAGAGATGCAAACGAATATCGCAATGAAAATCGAAGAGCTTGGTGAGGGTAAATTTAAAGTTAGCGGAAGAGGGGAACTTCAAATCGCTATTTTGGCTGAGAATTTAAGAAGAGAAGATTTCGAGTTTTCTTTATCAAGACCTGAAGTTATTATTAAAGAAGAAAACGGAGTTAAGTTGGAGCCTTACGAATACGTAGTGGTTGACGTACCTGACGAGTACAGCGGTGCCGTAATTGAAAAATTAGGTACAAGAGGCGGGATTATGAAAAATATGATGCCTCTAAGCGACGGAACTACGAGAATAGAATTTGAAATGCCTGCGCGCGGACTTATCGGATATAGAGGTGAGTTTATGACCGATACTAAAGGTGAGGGTGTTTTAAACAGCTCGTTTTTAGATTTCAGACCTGCAACTACAAAACCTTACACGAGAAAAAACGGAGCTTTAATCTCTATGGAAAACGGAACAGCGACCGGGTATGCTATATTTAACCTTCAAGAGAGAGGGAAAATGTTTATTAAACCGGGAGATAAAGTATATAACGGAATGATTGTCGGAGAGCATAGCAGAAGTAACGACCTTGAAGTAAACCCTATTAGAGGTAAAAACCTCACAAACGTAAGGGCAAGCGGTAGTGACGAGGCTATTAAACTCGTACCTCCTGTAGAGATGACGCTTGAGAGAGCCTTAGAGTGGATTGAAGATGACGAGCTTGTAGAAGTTACTCCAAAATCAATTCGTGTTAGAAAAAAATATCTTGACCCTACCGAGAGAAAAAGAATGAGCAGAAAAAAAGATAAATAATTCTTTTTCTCTTCTTCAAATCGGATAAAAATTCTCCCATAATTTTTTCTTATAACATGTGTTAATTAATAATTAATTTGTTAAAATTCGCAAAACAGTTTAAAGGAGCGGTATGAAAAAATTCTTATTACTCTCAGCCGCTTTGTCAAGTATGCTTTTAGCAAAAACTATAACGTTTGATGAGGCGTTAAAGGAAGCTTTAAGCAACAACCTGGAATTAAAAGCTAAAAAGCTTAATATTGACAAAGCAAAAGCTGATTTAAAGCAAGCAAAAGGTATGGACTGGGGGAAGCTTACTTTCTCTGAAGAAATCAGCAGAACCAATAACGCAATGTATGTGTTCGGAATGAAGCTCGAAAGCCGTGAAGCAACTTTTAGAGATTTCGGATTTGCGGATTTTTTAGGAGGAGTAGCTCAAGTTCTTCAAGCATCTCCTGATTATGATACGTTTAAAAGTTATATGACGAATCCTGCTATGGCTGCACAATTATTAAATACTGCGCCTAAAGATTTGAATTATCCGGGGAGCAGAACGAATTTTAAGACTAAATTCGTGTATGAAGTGCCGCTTTTTACGGGATATAAGCTAACATATGCAAAAGAGATGGCTAAACTTCAAATAAAAGCGAACAAATATAAATACGCACACGATAAAAATAAACTCGCTATCGAAGTTTTAAAAGCGTACAACGGAGCGGTCGCCGCTAAAAGTTTTGTAAATGCACTTGAGACCGCTAAAAAAACAACAACTTCTTTTATAAATATGATTAGTGCGTTTTATAAAAACGGAATGGCTACTAAAACCGATCTTTTAGAGGCAAAAAAAAGAGATAATGAAGTAAACGCAATGCTAATAGAAGCCAAAAACAAATATAAATTGGCGCTTGCATATTTGAGATTTTTGACTGACGATAATGAAATTAGCGATGTAGGGGATTTTAAAATTATTATTCCTCAAAACGCTTCTTTAAAAGAACTTCAAAAAATCGCTCTTCAAAACAGAAACGACTTGAAATGGATGAAGAGCAATTTAAAAACTATGGAGAAAAAAGTAAAATTCGATAAAGCCGATAAATATCCGATGGTCGGAGCTCATCTTGAGTACGGATGGAACGATAACGCTTTAAATAACATTTCGGCGGATAAAGATTATTATCTAATTGCTGCCGGACTTAAATGGAATATTTTGGATAAATCTACCGATGCTAAGGTAGAAAAAAGTAAAATCGAAGCGAATCAAGTCGCTTTGTATTACGGATATATGAAAAAAGGTATCAAACTTGATGTTGAGCAAAAATATTTAGATTACAAAGCGAAAAAAGCCGTAGTTAATGAAAAACTTACAAATAAAGAATTAGCCGAAGAAATCCTAAAAAAATACACTTATATGTATAAGCAAGGGATGATAAACATTACGATCTTACTTATGAAAGAAGCGGAAGCTAGAAAAGCCAGAGCCGAACTGATAAAAGCAAGATATGACGAAGCGCTTGCCGCTGCGAAACTAAAAGAAGCACTTGGAGATTTAGTAAAGGAGAGTAAATGAAAAAAATATTAGCTTTAGCGTTAAGTGTTGGGGCGCTTTTTGCGTTTGAGTATGCCACTGCAAAAAAAGAGACTATCAATATCACAAGAGATTACGTTGCAAATGTATATTCTCCAAAGCAAGTAATGGTAGCTACTAGACTTATGGGGTATATTAAATCTATGCCCGTTGAAGAGGGTGATGTTGTAAAAAAAGGACAACTGCTTTTTGAGGTTGACCCTGCAGATATCTATTCGATGCTAAATCAAGCAAGAGGTGCCGTTTTACAAGCTAAAAGCGGTGTTTTAATGGCCGAAATGGCATATGCCGATGCATTGAAAGATTATGAAAGATTCAAAAATCTATATAAAAACGGAGCAGTTAGTAAAAGAGATTTCGAGAAAATGACTTTAATGAAAAATATCAGAAAAAAACAAGTCGATATGGCTAAAGGAATGTTAAAACAAGCAGAAGCCGGACTTGCAAGAGCCGAAGCTCAACTTAAATATGCAAAAGTAACTTCTCCGATTGACGGTGTGGTTACGATGAAAATGAAAAAAGTAGCCGAAATGGCACTACCTGGGTATCCGGTGGTAGTTCTTAGCGATATTCACGTATTAAAAGCGAAAAGTACGGTAAAAGAGAGCGATATCGATAAATTTAAAATCGGTATGCCTGTAAATATTTACGTACCTGCACTTAAAAAATCTTTCCCTGCTGAAGTTTCGACTATTATTCCGGCAGGTGATAATATGACTCATTCTTTCGTTATTAAATATACTTTTGAAAATCATCAAGGACTTTTACCTGGTATGTATGCAAAAGCAAAAATCGTAGTCGGTAAAAAAGAAGCTGTAGTCGTACCGTTTTCAGCACTTACTACAAGAGCCGGAATTGTCGGTGTTTTTGTAAACGATAACGGAGTTGCGAGATTCGTACCTGTAAAACAAGTAGGACAAGTTGGAGATAATATTGCTGTTACCGGCTTAGTCGGTGGAGAGGAAGTTATTTTATATCCGCCTGCAAACCTTGAAGACGGACAAAAAATAGAGGAGCAATAATGGAGAGACTCAAACAGCTAAAAGCTCTTTTGGAAGCGAAAAGAAAAGAGCTTGAATCGAAAAGAAATTCCGCTTGCGATATAAACGAATTAAAAGCTCTTGAAGCCGAGCTTGCTTCTTTGGAAGCCGAAATTAAAGCCAAAGAAGCGGAGCTTAACGCTTTTGAAAAAGAAGTAAAAGAAAAAGAAGAGGAATTAAAACACGTAGAAGAAGAGCTACAATTAAATATCGCGGGTAAACTTGCGAGAACTTTTCTAAAAAACCCTCTAACACCTGTTCTTGCAATAGTATTTATGCTAATGGGACTTATTGCCGTATTATTTACACCTAGAGAAGAAAACCCTCAAATCGACGTACCTGCCGCAAACGTAATAGTTGTATATCCGGGAGCGAGCTCAAAAGAAGTTCAAAACGTTATCGTCGATCCGCTTGAGAGAACTCTTAAAGCCATGACCGGTGTTAAACACGTTTACGGAATGGCTATGAACAGTGTAGGTATAGTAACCGTTAGATTTAAAATCGGTCAGGATAAAGTTAGAAGTATGTCTAAGCTTTACGATAGAGTAATGCAAAATATGGATAAACTTCCTAAAGGCGTAATGCCGCCTCTTGTAAAACCTATCGATATCGACGAAGTGCCTATTGTTACGTTGGCTTTATCGAGCGATAAATATAACGATGCACAGCTTTATAGAATAGCTCAAAGATTGTTGTCTCCTATCGCCGAAGTAAAAAATGTAAGTATTATCGGTATAAAAGGGGGACATAAAAGACAGTTTAATATTATTATAGACCCTGAAAAACTTGCGGCTTATCATCTTTCACTCGGTCAAATCGCAATGGCTCTGACAGGAAGTAATAAAGACTATCCTTTAGGAGGAGTCGAAAAAGGAAAAGTAGCTATTCCTGTAGAGTTCGACGGATTTATCAGAAACGTAAAAGATGTTGAAAATCTAATCGTTGCAAACTATATGGGAAGACCTATTTATGTAAAAGATATCGCAAAAGTTGTTGACGGAGTTGATTATCAAAACAAACACAAAACTACGTTTATAGGCGGTAAAGCTTTTTATGACGATCCTAAACTTAGCGGAAAAGAAATTAATAAATTCCCTGTAGGTAAAAAACTTACTCAAGTTACTATTTTCGTAGGTAAAAAAAGAGGAAGTAATGCCGTTTTCGTAGCTGAAGACGTTCTCAAAAAAGTAGAAGAACTTAAAAAAGACCTTCCAAAAGACGTGCATATTTACGTAACGAGAAACGACGGTGAAAAAGCAAACCATGCGGTTAACGAGCTTATTTATCACTTGTTTATTTCACTTGGGATTATCGTAATTCTTTTAATTATTATGCTCGGTTGGAGAGAAGCTTTAATCGTTGCATTTACAGTACCTTTGATTTTATCGATTACATTATTTATCGGTATGCTTGCAGGTCAGACAATTAACAGAATTACTTTATTCGCTCTTATCTTATCCTTAGGATTATTGGTCGATAGTGCGATTATCGTTATCGAAAATATTCATAGACACTTTGAAATAGGCGATAAACCAAGAGAATATGCGGCCGTATATGCGACAAACGAAATCGGAAATCCTACAAATATTGCGACTTTAGCGATTATTTTGGCTTTCGTTCCTATGTTTTTCGTAACGGGAATGATGGGTCCATATATGAGACCTATTCCGTTTAACGTGCCTATTGCTATGATAGCTTCGCTTGTTGTTGCTTATATCTTTACGCCGTGGGCAGCTGTTAAATTCTTACCGGAACACAAAAAAGACGAACATCACGAACCGTTTGATATCAGAAAAACAAAAACGTTTAAAATATTCCACGGTATTTTAGATCCGTTATTAAATTCAACGTTTAAAAGAGCGGTATTCTTTACGGTACTTATTTTGGCGCTTCTTGGAAGTATGGCATTGCCTGCGTTTAAAATCGTACTTTTCAAAATGCTTCCGAGTGCGAATAAAAATACTTTCAACATAACTATAGACTTACCAAAAGGTAGTTCGATTAAAGCTACTACGGAAGTTAGTAATTGTGTGGCGAGTATCTTAAAAAAAGAGCCTGAAATTCACGATTTCGAGCAATTTATCGGTATAAGTGGAGTTGTTGATTTTAACGGGTTACTTAGAGGTACTTCTATGAAACAAGGCGAAAATTACGGAGAAATTAGAGTAAATCTCTATCCTAAAGAAAAAGGAAGAATCGAAAGTTCAATCGATATGGTTAGTAGATTAAGACCTATTATTCAAAGTAAATGTAGTTTTCATAATGCTAATATTAAACTTGTAGAAGACCCTCCTGGACCACCTGTAATTGCGACACTATTAATGCAAGTATTCGGTGGTGACGAGCAAGGAAGACTAAAACTTGCGAATTACATAGAAGAAATTTACAAAAAAACACCAAGAGTTGTCGATATCGATATTATGAGAGATAGACAAATCGTAAAATATAAGATTATTCCTGATAGAGAAAAAGCGGCACTTCTTGGAATTAGCGTAGATCAAATTGCAAATGTTTTAGGAATGGGATTAAAAGGAGCGGTTGTAAGTGTAGCTCATATTCCAAGTGAAAAAGAGCAAGTGGGAATATTCGTAAGATTTGACAAACAAGCAAGAGATAATATCGAGGCTCTTGATAAAATCAAACTTATGTCTATAACGACTCATAGATTAGTACCGTTAAAAGAAGTGGTAAAAGTAGTGCCTGTAGCGTATGACGGTATGATTACAAGCAAAGACTTAAGACCTATGGTTATGGTAACGGGAGAAATGGATAAAAGAGGTAGTTTATATGCACTTCTTGATGTATTTAGTGAACTTAAAGATAAAGGAATTCCTGGATATAAAATTATTTATGACGGAAATCCGAGACTAAATCTTCAAGCAATCGACCTTAAAACAGGTAAAAAATACGACCTTATTTGGGGAGGTGAGTGGGAGCTTACATTCGACGTATTTAGAGACTTAGGTAGCGCGTTTGGTGTAGCGGTAATCCTTATTTATCTATTGATGGTAGCTTATTATAAAAACTTCAGAGTACCGAGAATCGTTCTTGCGGCGGTACCTTTAACATTTATCGGGGTGCTTCCTGGGCATGCGATTATGAACTGGATTACGTTGGCGTTTTTCCATTCAAAAACATACTTTACCGCAACAAGTATGATCGGATTTATTGCGCTTGCGGGTATTGTTGTTAGAAACTCACTATTACTAATTGACTTTACAAACGATTTAATAAAACAAGGAAGAAGTATAAACGAAGCTGTAATCGAAGCGGCGGCAACGAGATTCAGACCGATTATTTTAACCGCACTTGCTATTATTTTGGCATCTACGGTTATCGTACTCGATCCGGTATGGCAAGGACTAGCGGTAGCATTAATTTTCGGAGTTTTAGCTTCAACACTACTTTCTGTCGTAGTTGTGCCGATATTGTATTGGAGATATTTAAAATCACAAGAGAAAAAAGAGAAAAAAGTAAGATACGGTATGGAGGAAATTTAACCTCCTTTTCTCTTTTTTAAAAATAAGGAAAAAGGTGAGTTTAAAAAACAGAATTGCTTTTACGATTATATTAAGTAGTTTCGGTATATTATTAGTCCTTGTTATTTTGTATAAATACATAAACCATATCGTTGTTTTACAAGAGGTAGCTAAAGCTAGACTTGAGAGTAAAACTATTTATTACTACAGGGAATATCTTGCTAAAGTTTCTCCGAATATTTTGGTAAAAGATAATAATCTTTCCTATTTTTCATGTACTCCCGCATTTGCTACTAATCAAGTGGCAAAAATGATAAGAGACAAAGAACATTTGTATATCAGACAAGTTTCGGATAGATGGAGAAGTCCTTATGACAAACCAAATTCTCATGAATTAAAAGCTATAAATTATTTTAAAACACATCCTAAAGCAAAAGAATTTTGGGAAATACACGACCCGCATAAAAATGTTTCAATGGGTGGGAATTTAAAACATATTTTTTATGCTTATCCTCTTTATATTGAAAAATCGTGTTTGGTTTGTCATGGAGACCCTAAAAAAGACGTTCCACCTAAACTTTATAAAATTTTGCTAAAAGAGTATGGAAATAGGGCATTTTATTATAAACTCGGCGAACTTAGAGGAATTATTTCTATAAGATTACCTTATCAACAGGTTCAAGAGAAGATTTTTTCGGTGTTTTTGGTTATTAGTACCATTTTATTTATAGCATTTTTGATAGGTACGTTTATTTTTGTAAAATTAAGTAAGAATATTACCGACGATATAGATAAGATTTTACAATTCTTTAAAAGAAAAATAGCAAACAACGACTATTCCATATTACGTAAAAAAATGAACTTTATAGAGTTTGAGAAGTTGAAACAAGAAATAAATAAAACGATAAAAACTATTAAAGATTATCAAGAAAAATTAAAAAGAAATCCTATTACAAAACTTCCTAACAGAATGCAGTTTTTCGAATATATTGAAAAAAACAAAAAACCTATTATGGTTGTGAATGTCGATAAATTTAGAGAAATCAACAGTTATTTTAATACGGAAGTCGGTGATGAACTTATTAAACAAATAGCAAAGAGATTAAAAAAATTAAGAACTAAATTTAATATAAAAATTTTTCATCTGGATATTGATGAATTTGCAATCGTACCTATGAATATTGCGGAAGATAAAGAAGTAATTAAAAAATTTGCCGAAGATATTTTAAAAGAGCTTGAAGAGCCGTATTTTATTTTTAATAATGAAATTTTAGTTAGATTTAGAATGGGAATCAGTTATAAGAAAAAAGAATACTTAAGAGCTGAAATGGCATTAAATAAAGCAAAAGAGATAAAAAAAGATATCGTATTCGGTACGGATGCTTTTGAAACTAAAGAAAATTACGGAGAACATATTAAGTGGCTTAAAAAACTTAAAAATGCTATAGAACATGATAGAATAGTTCCGTTTTTTCAACCTATTTACGATAAGAATGAAAAAATAGTCAAATATGAAGCTCTTGTTAGAATGATTGACGAGGACGGAAAAGTTATAAGTCCGTTTTTCTTTCTTGAAGTTGCTAAAAAATCTAGACTTTATCTAGAGATTACTAAAATTATGCTTTCGAAATCACTAAAAGCTATAAGAGACAAAAACGTATCGATTTCTATAAATATTACTCTTGAGGATATGGAAGACGAAGAGATGAGGGAGTTTATAATTAAAAAAATAGACGAATGTATTTACAAAGATAAAGTAACATTTGAAATCGTTGAAAACGAAGATATAAGAGAGAGTGAGGTAATAAAAGGATTTTTGGATTCTTTAAGAGCAAAGGGTGTTAGTTTATTTATTGATGATTTCGGTAGCGGTTATGCAAATTTTGATTATTTGTTAAAATTACATCCTGACGGTGTAAAAATAGACGGAAGTCTTATAAAAAATATTTTGACAGATAAGAATTCTCAAGTTATGGTAAAAACTTTAATTAATTTCGCAAAAGAGAGTGAAATATTCATTGTTGCGGAGTTTGTTGAAAATAGAGAAATTTTTGAGATGTTAAGGGATATGGGAGTTGATTACTTCCAAGGATATTATTTCTCTCCTCCAAAACCCGATATTGAAGGATAAAAATGAGAAGAGTGGTTTTAGCAAGCGGTAATAAAGGTAAAATAAGAGAAATTAAAGAACTTTTAAAAGATTATGAAGTAATTCCTTATACCGATTTGATAGATAAATTCGAAATTGAAGAAAACGGAAACACTTTTAAAGAAAATGCGATTATTAAAGCAAAAGCTGTAGGAGAAAGATTAAAAAACGAAATAGTTTTAGCAGATGACAGCGGAATAAGCGTGCCGGCTTTTGGGGGAATCCCCGGAATATATTCGGCAAGATTTGCCGGCGAGGGAGCAAGTGATAAAGATAATCTTTATAAACTTATTGAAGAGCTTAAAAAAAGAGGAATCAAAAAAACACCGGCATTTTATACTGCTGCAATAGCGATATATACTCCATACGGAATATTTACGACTCACGGATTTATGAGAGGTGAAGTGATAGATGAAGCGAGAGGTGATAAGGGCTTTGGATATGACCCTATGTTTATTCCTAAAGGTTATGATAAGACTTTAGGTGAACTTGAAGAGGAAGTTAAGAAAAGTTTTTCACATCGCTCAAAAGCTTTGAGCTTGGCAAAATATATATTGGATATTATTTAAGTTTTATAAATTCGCTAAAGGATACTTTTTTCTTTCCGTCGGCATTTTTGATTCCGAAATATTTTTCCGCAGTTTTAAAATATCCTTTGTGATTTGGTACATCAATGTAATTAAAAAGATTTATACCTAAAAGATTTGCAGAATTTTTCATTATCGGTAGTACTTTTTGAAATGTTGCAAAAACTTCTTTTTGTATGTTTTGTGCTTTGTAGCTTGAGATGGCAATATAAGCTAAAAAAGTAGGTTTGTTATATTTTTGGTGTAGATACTCTGCAAATGCGAGTGCTCTATAAGGTGTATTTAAGATTTGCTCTTTTTTATTACGAGTAACGGCTCTCATTTCTTGAAAAGCAATAAAATCACTAAGTTTTGCGCTGTATTTAAGCGATTTACTATTTAAATTCCAATTATATTCATCCCAAATTTTATTATAGTCGCCAAAATCCCCTAGACATACTCCCACTTTTGCGTTTTTGTCGTATTTTTTTATTAGGAGAATGGATTGAGCTTGTAATATATCAAAATCTTCACTATCATTCATTCCGTTTTCGTTGTATTCCGGATTTAAAATAACGATTTTTTTGCCTTTTATTTTTTGTAAATATTTTGCGAATTTTTTTAAAGTATCAAAATATTTAGTTTTATTTTTTTGTACGAACTTAGGTGAAATATCGTCTGCAAACCAATAAAAAATAAAAATAGGAGTATATCCTTTTTGTACAAAATCTTTGTTGATAGTATTCGACGGATACCAATTTTCTTGCCAATTTCTCGTAATCCACATTGATATTGCGTTTACGTTTTTTGCTTCGTTTTTTAGTGCGTAAGAGAGCGGTATTCTTTTTGAAAAAGGGCATTTTTTATAATATTGGCTTCCGTTTGCACTCATACAAACGTTAAAACCTCCTACGCCAATGTAAAAGGCGTGGAGATTAGAAGCTAACAAAAAGAATAACGGTAGTTTTAGGAGGGATTTTATTGATTTCAACATCGCTGTATTCTCTCGTTTTTTTAATTATCTTAACTTTTGTTTGAATTAATTCCGGAATTATTTTTTTAATTACGGTATCAGGATGATAAACTCTAAATTTTCCGTTTATTATCGGGTAATTTGAATTGTTTGAAATTTTAATTACGGTTTTGTTAGCGAAATTTTCAGTATCTATTTTTAAATTTTTAAGAATAATTGCTCTTTTAGCTATGTCAATCCCTTTCATAGGGGAAATTTCAGGATGTTTGTTTAAATAATCGAAATATTTGGCACTGACGTCAAGATTTGTTTTATAGCTTAAAAGATGGGTGTGAACGCTTAATGTAAAGAGTGCGTTCATTTTCGTAAGCATATACGTTTCTTGGATAATTTTGTTTAATATCTGTTTTTTATCCCAGTTGAGTTCGATTACATAAGTATAGTCATCGGTTCCGTGTCTAGGAATAGTGATTAAGCCTTTATAATCTTCTCTTGGTAAAAGATGAGGTTTGATTTTTTCCATAACATAAATATAACCGGCTTTTCTTAGCCATTTTTCCATTAATTTGTCTATCTCTTCTCTTGGAGGTCTAAAACCGTATATTTGTTTGCCGGTAATTTTTTCAAGTACTTCTTTTGAGCCTAAAATCTCTTTTTTTACTTTTTCTTCACTTGCTCCTAAAATTTTAGAGTGAGTCAAACTATGAGAGCCTATTTCAACATTCGGAAAAGTTGCAGCTTCTCGCGTAATTTTAGGATGTTTCATCGCAAGGTCGGCTACGCAAAACAGAGTTACGTTTATGTCTTTTTGTTTTGCAAGGCGTGCGAAATGTATCATATTTTCGTATTTGTATTCTGTGTCTTCAGATATAAAAATTACAGATTTTTGGTCTATATACGGATAAGGTACGATAGTAATATGATTTTGAAAATAATTGAAAATATTGTTAAAAAGAAATTTAAAATCATTAATAGGCATATCTATTAATACATATTGAGGAAAACTAAAATAAAACCATTTTCCGTTGCCGTAAAAACCGTGCCATATTATTCCCGCATCGTTTACTGGAAGAGGAGTTGAATTTATTTCGGGGGTGGATGTTATAGCCCAGTTCGTTAAAATTGCATCAGGAATGCTTTTTGATTGAAATAGAGGCAAAGTGTCGTTTCCGTATAATACTAAATCGTGACGTTTTGTTTTTTGAGATGACATACCGATAGGTGATAATACTTTTGGAATGTAAAAAAGAGGGTGGGTTTTCGTAATAGTCTCTTTTAATTCTTTTAAGGATGTTATTTTTGTAATTCTTTTTGACTTCACAAAGCGGTTTTTATCAAAATAGCCGAAATGATAGTTGAAAACTATATTACCGCCTTTTTTTAAAAACTCTTTTATTCTTTTGAAGTTTTTATTACTTATTGCGTAATCGTCAAAAATTAATAAAATATCTCCTTTTTTTAGTTCTGAAACTTTTTCATTCGAAATGTATTTGACGTTGTAACCTATTTTTTCAAATTTTTGTTTTAATTTTTCTAAGTTAGTTAAATAGTTTTTTGGAGATAGTTTCATTTTATTAAAAAAATATTCTACGTTATCCTCACTTTTTAATAAATAGATCGTCTTAGAATTTTTTATCGTTGGAATAAATGAAAAATTAGGTGCGGTTTTAGGCCATAATTGATAAAAAATATATCCTGAAACCAGTATCATTAAAATTAAAGATAAAAACGCAAAAAGTGGATATATTTTATTCGAAAAATATGTATTTGCCGCCGACATCTTCCAGTACCTCCTCGTATATTAACTCTTTGGATATGTTTTTTTTAACTCTTTCTCTGGTTTTATATAAGAAGTATGTTATTACTCCGAAAACCAGCGTAATAATCGTGATGATTAATATTAACATAGATAAAAATGCAAGTAAATTCATAAGTTTCCTTTCCTTTCAAGTTTTCCCCAAGTCATTTTTATACCGAACCACTCTTCTATGGTTGAGAAAATTTTTGCAATATTTATTATTGTAATAAAAAACAGTCTGTAAAATACCGCATAAAAAACTAGTGAAAGTTTTTCGTTGGTTATAAGTATACAATAAAGTGCGCCCGCCATATCTAGAATCGTGAAAATACTCCACCAATAAAAAATCAAAATACTTACTCCGGAAAATAGAGATAAATAGATAATAAACATATTCGTCCATACGTCCATAAAAGGCCAAAATACAGATTCAAAAAGCATATACCACATCGTAAAAGAAGCGGCAGGATTTTTTCTAATGTTCCACAAAAGCCCTTTATGTTTTTTTATCGCTTGTAATATACCTCTTGTCCAGCGATATCTCTGTTTTATCAAATCTAGCAGATGTTCCGGAGCTTCGGTATATGCTACGGCGTCCGATTCGAAATCGATTTTGTATCCTCTTGTGATTAATTTTAACGTAACGTCGCAATCTTCCGCAAAAGTATCGCTGTCGTATAATCCTACTTCGTAAAGAGCGTCTTTTCTAAACATTCCAATAGGTCCCGGGATAATATTTACAAGTTTTAAAAGAGCTTGACCGTTTCTTACCATATTAAGCCCTTCGATATATTCCAGGGCTTGAAGTTTTGTTAAAAGGTTAGTCTGATTACTTACATAAACAGAACCGGCAACAGCTGCGATATTCGGGTCGATAAAGTATCTCTCCATTAAAGTAACGGCGTCTTTTTCCAGCTTTGAATCGGCATCAACTACCATAATTAGTTCGCCTGTTGAGTGATGAATACCGAAGTTTATAGCGTTTGCTTTTCCGCCGTTTGGTTTTCTTAAGACTTTTACTTTTTTGCCTTTTGAATGCTTTTCGTAATATTTTGCCACTTCGCTCGTTCTATCCGTAGAGCCGTCATCTACTACGATAATTTCAAGGTTTTGATATGACTGATTAACTAACGATTCAAGAGATTTACCTATTACGACCTCTTCATTATATGCCGGAACGATTATGCTTACTCTATGATTTAAAGTTTTATTTATCCTTTCAAGATGTTGTTCGTCTGCGGTTTTGAATATAGTTTTAAGAATTGAAAAGAATAGTAAAAGCATATATCTTAAAATAACAAGAGAAGTAAAAACTAAAATAACGCCCACGCCTATTTTTACGACGATATTATTAATCGTGTAAAAATTATAATAAAAACTATATAAAACGAATCCTAAAAGTACGATTAAAAATAGGCTGAATCCTATTATGAGGATGTTTTTTACCATTTTTTACTTAGCTCCCATATACATTCGATACTTTGATATCCTTTAGTAGTTACAGATGAGGTGGAAGAATTGCTTATTTCACAGCCTAATTTTGAAAAAAACGTTTTATAATTAATAGTTTTTACGTATCCCTTTAACGAATAAAGGTATGTTTTATCCCAAAAACTATAGCCGATTCCACCTTGCATATGAGCTTTTAAGTTTTTGTTTAAATTTTTATTCAATTTTACTCCAACTATATTAGAATCGGTTTTTTTCGGAGAATAATAACAAGTTGTTGTTTTGGAATTGAATTGATACCATCCTGAAAAATAAAACGTACCGGTAAATTTTTTATTTTTAAATCCGTAGAAATCATAATCTATTTGAGGAGTGATTACGTTATTGTTATCATCAACCTTTTCATAAGCAAGCGACCACCAAAGTCCTCTTAAAGCGTCAAGCTGAGTATATTTTGTGATTTCCGTTTTTATTTTAGTATGATTTGTAGAACAAACCGTTCTTCTTGAATAGACCATATTGTGCTTGTTTATGAAAAGATTGAAATCATTTACTTTCGTATGAAAATCAAAACCGATTGATTTTTTAGTAGAAGTGTCATAAAAGATATCTGCCGTGAATTTATCGTTTTTGTATCCTATACCGGCTAAAGAAGCGTTTTTTGTTCCTTTTTCTTTTAAGTGATACCACTTAAAAAGTGCAAAAACGGAATAAAAGTCATTATTTTTATAAAACTTTGCTCCTAAAGTGTGCATAGTGGTATTTTGATTATCGCTAAAATAATCATAATCTATATCAATTTGCCAGGGCAAGGCCTTTTGTTGATATTCGTTTATTGTAATCGTTTTTGGAGTTAGTTTAACTACTTTTAGTTCCGATATATTTAATACTTCGTTTTGAGGTTTTATTCTTTTTTTAAGCCCAGGGGCAAGTGCTATTTTTTCAGTGTTTTTTGTATATTTTTTTGTTTCTTTGGTAGTGTTTTCTTTGGTTTTGTTTATTGTCGGTACGACTTCCAGTTTAGGAGTTTGTTTCTTTTTGATTTTATTCAGGTTTTCTTTTATATATTTCTCAAGTGAATTATTCGGATTATAGGGAGTATATTCTCCTGCTTCCCATTTTTCTTTGATAATTTTACAAACTCCGTTTTTGCATTTAATCCATAAAGTTTTATAACCTTTGTCTTTTCTTTTTTGAGAAGCATAAACCTGATAAAATCTTACGACGTAAACGTCGCCTTCTTTTTTGATTAGAAGCGGATTATAAATACCCACACTTATAAATCCTGCATTTTTAAAAATGTTTTGTTTTCTTAATCTCCAATAGGTGTTATTTGAAATTTTTTTGTCGTAAAATTTCGCATATTTTTCAAAGTTCATACCCTCCCAAGCTTTTTTCCAATCTTCTATAAACGCTTTTAGTTTTGGAGGAAGAGGTTTAGGTAGAGAACTTAGAAGTTTTTCATAAATTTTTTTAGCCTCTTGGATTTTTCCGCTTTTTTGAAGATTGTAAGCATAATGATATTCTATTAACGGAGTTTTTTTAGCCCACATAAGTAAGAAAAACTCACCTGCTGCGTTGGCATAATCTCCCGTTTTTTCTAAAGTATAAGCATACTTTTCTCTTACGTCATAATCATCAGGATTTAGAGATAAATATTCATGATAATAATCTTTAGCAGTTGCATAAAGATTATTGAAATAAGCCCTATCTCCGTAAACCAGAAGTTTTTTCGCTCTATTGTTAAAATACTCGTCTATAGTAGCCGCACTAGAAGAATCGACAAAACGAGGGTTGATTTTTAAAATTTTAGCTTTTAAAATAGCAGCTTTTTTGAAATTAGGATATCGCTTTAAAAGTTCGTCAAGTACTTTTAAAGCTTCTTTATTAAAGCCGTTCCAATAATATCTTTGAGCTAGTTCTAAATATGCCTCTTTTGTATTTTTATAGTTTGCATAATATTCCCAATCTCCAAAACCTTTATAATAATTTTTCAATTCCAAATAAATATCCCCAAGTGTTTTATAAATTTCTATTTTTTCAGGATGAAGTTGGAGATATTTTTCGTAATAGTAAGCAGCTTTTTGGTAGTTTTTATCCATATAGTAAAGGTCGGCGAGTTTTAAAATATATTGTTCGTTACCAGGGTCTTTTTTTAAGAGTTTTTCGTATTTTGCAATAACGGGTTTTATGTTCCCGTTTAGAATCATTAAAGCTTCTTTTACTTCTTCGTCATTTGGGTTTTGTTTTAGAAGTTTTTGGAAAATTTCTTTTGCTTTTTGGTTTTCGTTTTTCCACATTGCAATAAATCCGAGCATTTTTAACGCTTCATATTTTTCTTCCGGATTTCCGTGGTCGTATACGTCACTGAGATAGATTATTGCTTTTTCATAATCTCCTTGCCATGCAAGTATTTTTCCAATTAAAAGTTTGGCTTTTATATTGTTTTGAAATTCCTTTAAATATTTCAGAGCTTTTACGGTATCTCCGTCCCATGTTAGGATTTGAGCGAAGAAAATTTTTGCTTTATTGTCCGCAGGATTGTTTTTAATATATTCTTGAAGAAGTTTATAAGCTTTTTGTTTATCGGTGTTATAAATGGCTAATATAAGTGGTTTTAGGTTATCAAAAGTCGGGTTGTCTTTATATTTTTGATAAAGAGAATCGATATACTCTTTTTGAATTTTTGCAATTTTTTGTTGATATTCTTTTATTAATTTTTTATTTTTTGTTGTGTGAGATAAGCTAAGCAGTAGTTTTTTTGCGTTTTGAATGTCTCTATTTATCAAATAAAAATCTAAGAGTTTTTTTGCATATTCTATGTTTCCTGTCGAGTTGTATAGTGTTTTGAGATATTTTTCCGCTTTTGGGTCTCCTAAATAATAAAGATCATAAGCAGTAATTTCATAATAATCTATTGTTTTTTTATTTTTGGCGTGTTTTAGAACATTTAGGGATTTGTCGTATTTGCCCTCCCACATATATACTCTTGCGACTTTAAAAATCGAGTCGTCATTTAAGTTTTCATATCCGTTTAGTTTAGTATAGTATTCGAAAAAATTCATTAAGTTTTTATAATCGTTTTTTTCGTAAAGTGAAGAAATATATTCGTTTGGAGCTGAGAAATATTTTTTATATTCTTGTGCATTTTTTAATATTTCTATATTGTGTAGTAACTCTTTTGCTTTTTTATTTTTAGGATCAAGTTTTAAAATTTCTTCAATGATTTTTTTTGCTTTTTGAAGCTCTAATTTTTTTGTGTAATAGCTGGCTAAAATAAGTCTGTTTTTTATATCTTGCGGATGTTGTTTGATATATTGTTGTAAAGATGTCACATCGATTTGTAGTTCTTGAGAAAACAGTAAAGAACATGCCAGTAATATTAAAATCGATTTTTTCATTTGCAAATCCCTTTTTCTTTCCATTCTATGGCTTCTATCAAGGTATAATTTTTCGCTTTTATTTTGTTTTTTATACCTTTTTCAAAAACTTCTTTATTGGAATTTATAAAACAGATGTAAGTTTTTTGTCCGTCTTTAAATACTATATCGTGATTTCTTACTTTTTGTAAAATATTAACTTCTTCCGTTTCACCTATAAATAACGTGAAGTAAATTCTTTCGTTATAAAAAGTTTCTAAAATTTTGCAAAAATGTTCGAAGTTTTTAATTTCTCTTTGTTTTGGAAGATGATTTATTTTTTCGGTATAAAAAAAGTTTTTCGTAAGTTTTTCAATCGTAAAAATATATTCTTCTATGTTGAAATTTTTAGGCATTACATCGTAACATCCGGCATATACCGCTTGCATTTTATCATCGACTCTTACGTAGTCTTTGTTTAAAATATAGATTATATTCGAATTTATACCTTTGTCTTTTACAATATGACACATTTCAAAATTAAGGTCTTTTTCAGGAGGATTATATATTACGATTTCAGGATTTTCTAAAAGTTTTGAAATACTTTGAGTTATTGATGTGGCGATTTCTATATTGAATATTTTTTCGAAAAGATATTTGTTTAGTTTTATTAAATATTCGTTTTGAGACATTATTAGCATTTTATTATCTATAGTTTTGTTGTTGTATTGTGATGAAGGAACATTTTCTTTTTCGTGTGGAATTAAGACCAGTTCTTTTTGTTTTTCAAAAATATAAGATAACGGTGTTATAGGGAATAGAGAGCTTATAATGTTGACGATTCTTTTTTCTTTTTTTTCTATTTCAAAGTCGATATCGCAGTAATTTTCAATAACTTTTTGAATAATGGTATCTTTTTTTGAAGTTATTAGTAATTTAAAGTTTATCTCTTCTTTTAACTCTATTAAAGAATCGATAAACCATTTTGCGTATTCGTATTCTTCTTCGCTAAACATCAAATCGGCTCTGTGAAAAATGATGCTATCAGGTTTCGTGTCAAAAATAATATGTTTAATGTCTTCGATTAGGAAATCAAACCCGTATTTAGCTTTTATCTCTTCCCAGTTTTCTTTTAGGCATAAATATTCTGTGTTTTGTAAAAGGGTGTTGATTTTTTGATCGTTTAAATCTTCTATCGTTTTTATTCTTTTATTCATTAATGATTTAGGAATAGTCGATAAAATCAAAGTTTTCGAGTTTAGGTCTATATTGCTTAATAAAAATAAGGAAAATGTTAATTTACCGCTTTTATTTTCACCTTGAGTTAAAACAATTTCACTTTTCTTTATTGCGTTTATTAATTCCATATTTTGCCTTTGGGTTTGATTACAAAAATTGTTTTATTAACGGATTGTTCTGCATTTTTTGCAAAATCGTTTTTAATTCGTTATCGTTTGGATTTTCTTCGAGTGTTTTATAAATATATTGTTTCGCTTTTTTATAATCGTTTAATTTATAATAACTTAAAGCCACATATCTGTAAATATTCGGATTTTTAAATCCTTTTGAAAATAATTTTGTTACGAGTAGATAATTTTGAGAATTATATAGAAGTTTTGCGTATAAAGCGGCTGTTTGTTCGTTCGGTGTTATTTCAAATGCTGTTTTTGCCATTTTTAAAGCTTTTTTCAAATTTGAAGTTGATAAAATCTTTCCAAGAAGATAATAAGGTCTAAAGTCCGCTTTGTTAATTGTTGAAATAGAAATTTCTAAATATTTGATTGCGTTGTCGTAATCACTGTTTTTATATGCTTTTAATGCTTTATGATAGTTTATTAAAGATAAAAACTTGACTATTTTAGGAAGTGAATATAAATTGTCTTTTTCCGCTTGAATACTTAAATACCATATTCCGTCGTTTATATTTTTGAAAATAAATTTTTTTGTTTTGGTAGTGTATTCGTATATAGGAGGATTTTTAAAGTCTTTATCCATTGAAGCCGTTAATTTGAAGTTTTTATATTGACTTTGCCACATAACGATAATTTCAAAAGGTTTTTGTATCGTTTTTACAATTTCTATTTTTAGAGGTAAAGGTTCTTTTTTAGCTGTTTTTGCTACTATTAATCCTTCATTTTTAGCAACTTTGAATTTGTTGTTTTTAATGGCCCCTTTATATACGCTTACCGCCGTTTCTTTTGTTTTTGAGATAGTTTCGAATTGCGTACCGATATTGCTAAAAGAAGTTTTTGGTGTGTAAACTTTTACCGGTTGATGATTGGTATCTATAGTCATATCGCTTTTTTGCAGATAAAATGCAGTTCTTGTTCTTGTGCCCCAAATATTTTTATATGCTTTTAGTTTAAATTTATCTTCTATTTTTGCTTTAGCTATAACGCCGTTTTCAAGTTTAATTATTTGTAAATCGCCTGAATATGCGTATTTTACTTGTTGAGGTATTAAGCAATAGAAGTAATCAAACAAAAAAAAACCCGTCATTGTAAAGACAGCAAAAGCTAAAGAGAGGTATTTTATTTTTATTTTTTTTGAAATCTTCGGTAAAAATATATAAAAAACGCTTCCTTTGTTTTCTTCACTTTCAAATACTATAGTACCTCCGTGGCTTTCTATTACCACTTTTGCCATATTAAGTCCGAGCCCCGTTCCGGTTTTATTATCGGATGAGAAGTATTTTTTAAATATTTTTTCTTTTTGTTCTTGAGGAATTCCTACACCCGTATCTTTAATTATAAGCATATAACCTTTTTTTTCTACGTGAAAACTAATAAAAACTCTTCCGTTTTCTTTGTTGTATTTTATGCTATTGTGGATAATGTTTAAAAGAGCTTTTTTAATCCACTCTCTATTTGCTTTTATCATTAATTTTTCTTTGGGTTTGACATAAAGAATTTTTACATTTGCTCTTTGTGCGTCAAGTTCTAGCTCTTCTACGATTTCTCCTACTAATTGGGCTAAATCGAAGGTTTCATGTTTTAAGAATTTTGAAGCTTTATATTTTTCGAAATCCAAAAAGTCTTGAATCATATCTATGGCTTGGTCTGTGGTAATTGCTACTTTTTCTAGGAGGTCTTCTTTTTTTTCTTCAGGGAGTTTTTTATTTAAGATGATGTATAAGTTAAACTTTATTGTTAATAGTTTATTTTTTATATCATGAAAAAAAATTTTAGCGAAGTTGTCTTTTTTGAATAACTTAAACATATCAGCCTTTTATTAACCTTATTATGTAGTGATATCTTAAGGTTTTTTGATGATATTAAAATGATAAGAATATATAAAATATTATAAAAATAATTTATTTATATCAACATATATCCGATTTCTCTTTTCGAAGTAATAAGGTCTTTATTTTTTATTTTTTGTCTTAGTCTTTTGATTAATGCTGCTATAGTATTACTTGAAACGGGCTCGTCCCATATAGTCGCGGCGATAGTGTCGAACGATACGAATCTTCCTCGATGTTTTATTAAAAGTTCGAGAAGCATTGCTTCTTTTTTGGTTAATATCTCTTTTGAGTTTGGAGTTATAATAGTTTTTGATTCAGGGTCATAAAAGATGTTTTCACTCAATTTTGTCTTTTTTGTTTTAAATAGTTTTTTTACTCTCAGAATTATTTCTTCCGGTTCAAAAGGCTTTTTTATAAAATCTTCAGCACCTAAATCGAAGGCTTTTTTAATGTTGTCAAGTTCTCCGTGTGCGGACATTATGATGATTTTCGTCTCTTCTCCGATTTTTTTGTGTTTTGACAGCTCTTGAAGAAAGTTTCCGTCAGGAAGAGATATATCAGCGATTATAATGTCGTAATCGTTATCCGATTCTCTTAAAAACTCTCTAATGTTTTTAAATGACTCAACATTGAAATTTTCAAGCTCTAAAAGTAATTTTATAGCTTCATTTAAATGTAATTCGTCTTCAATTAAGGCTATTTTCATCTGACTCCTTTTTGACGTATCAATTGTAACAAAAAATAATTTTTTATAGCAAATATTTAGCGCTTAGCGCACAAGCCGCTGTTTCACTTCGTAATATAAACCCTTGAAATTTCAATATTTTTTTAAACTTTTCTTTTTCTTTTTGAGAAAAACCTCCCTCAGGACCTATTAAAAAAGGATTTTTTGTTTCAATTTCACAAGGAAATTTTTCTCCGTTAAAATCAATTGCAATAAAATCGGGATATTTTTCAAAAAATTTATCGCTTGAGTCGATTATTTCGATTTCCATCATATCGCTTCTGCCGCATTGTTGAGAAGAATTTATTAAAATTTTGGTTAATCTCTCAAGTTTTAATTTAAAGTTTTTTTGGGAAAAATCACAATAAACGAAACTTATTTTACTTACTCCCATTTCATTTAAAGCCGGTAATGTTTTTTCGATGTTTTTCGGATCGATTACACACCAGGCTAAATGCATAAATTTTTTCGGTTTGTTGGGAGAGTATTCGGTGTTTATTAGAGAGAGCAGAGCTTCTTTTTTGTTTATGGAGTCGATTTTGTAAATATAAAGATTATCGTCTTTTAAATTTCGGATTTTTACGGTTTCATCTTTTTTTATTCTTCTGACTCTGAATAGGTATTTATGATTCTCTCCTGTAATTATAATATTGTTTTTGGGATTTTCATAGTATAAAAACTGCATTTTACTCCCTTTTTGATAAAATTATAATAAATATAATGTTAAAGGAGTTTTTTTGGTAGAAAATATTAAAGAATTTTTGAAAAATCCCAAAAAAAGCAAAGTTTATAAAATATTAAACATTTCAAAAGAAGAAGTTGAAGTTTTAAAACATATGCTTGAAATGTATATCGAAGGGCAAGAGGACGTAAAAGTCAGAAATATTTTACAAAAAATATATTCGGATGATAAACTTGAAGCTTTCGAGCATATCGGAACTATTAAAAATTTAATAGAAGAAGGGTGGGTTGTAGTAAGCTTTTTCGGTGCAAAAAGTCCTGAACTTAGCGCTCTTGAACTTTTTAACGCAAACGTATCGTTATCGGTAGCGTTTTTAAAACTTCTTGAAAACGGGGATTTGGAGCTTGTTATTCCTCAAAAAACTCCTTATAAAGACCATTTGGAATATTTGCACGATCAATTTTTAAGAATAGACATTTACGAACAGCTTGCAAATTTAAAAAATAGCTTCTCAAACGAAACGGCTTCTATAAAAAGACTTCAAAGCAAACTTAAATTGATAGAAAGTACGATAAAAGAGAGAGTTAAAAAAACTCAAATAGATTTACCGGTACTTAATTTTATGATAGAAAACGATTTTAACGAAAAAGAGGAAATAATTTTCTTAGCGCTTTTAAAAGAAGAGTATACAGGAGGCAGCGAAAACGCAAGAGAGCTTAACAGACTGCTTGATTTAATAAGTGCCGATGAGATTGAGAGGATAAAAAATAGAAGTTTGCTTGATGAAAATTCGAAATTAGTTAGTGAAGGTATTATCGATTATGACGAGCTTTTCGGAGCGTTTGGCGGATATACGAAAATATATTTTATAAGCGAAGATATTTTAAACGAACTCATTCACCCAAGAAGAAAACATAAATTGGAACATTTGGTAAAAGATACGATTTTCGATTTGGTGGAGCCTAAAAATTCCCTTGAAGACGTAGTATTGCCTAAACCTACAATGGAAATGGTAAAAAGAGTGCTTAAACAAATCGATAAAAGAGTAGTTAATTTACTTAAAAAATGGGGAATAAAACAAAATAACGATTTGGATGCTAAAATCATATTTTACGGACATCCGGGTACCGGAAAAACTCTTACCGCTCACGCTATTGCAAAAGAGCTTAATAAACCGGTACTTTCACTTGATTCGAGCAAAATTCTTTCCATGTATGTAGGAGAGAGCGAAAAAAACGTAAGAAGATTGTTTGACGAATATTATGAAATTAGCGAAAAATTAAAAACAAAGCCGGTTTTATTGTTAAACGAAGCTGACCAATTTTTATCGACAAGAACGACTGCTGCTTTTAGCAGTGCCGATAAAATGCATAATCAAATGCAAAATATCTTTTTAGAACAACTCGAAAAGTTTGAAGGCGTATTGATTGCCACGACGAATCTTTTGGAAACTATTGACAGCGCGTTTTCAAGAAGGTTCGATTATAAAATCAAATTTGAAAAGCCTACGTTTAAAGAAAGAGTGAAACTTTGGCAAAAAAAACTTCCTAAAAATGCGGATTTCGAAGAAGATTTCGATGTAAATGAGCTTGCGAAATACGATTTGACAGGGGCTCAAATAGAACTTATTATTAAAAATACCGCGTTAAAAGTAGCTATGAAGAAAAAACCGATTTTTAAACTTAAAGATTTTATAGAAGAGATAAAAAGTGAGAAAAAAAGTGCTTTTGACAGTGAAAAAGAGGTAGGATTCGTATAGTTGAGTGAATAATCATTTATTACTATATGTAACTTTCATGTCATTTAAATAAGAATAAAATTGTCTTAAATATAAATTTTACTTATAATATGAAAATAATATGAAAACTCTCTTTAGAGTTTGATAATATACAACGAAAAAGGAGACGCAATGGAAACCATTATCATTTATGGTACGGGAATACTTGCGGGCGTGCTTTTGCTTTACTTTTTAGGTATTGCAGTTGCGCCTTTTAATCCCGGAGAGATTAAAAACGATCACTTCGAATGTGGTTTGCCGCCGAGTAGTGAAGTGCCTATGAAGGCTAATTTCGGCTATTTCATTTTTGCAATCGCTTTTATCGTATTCGATATGGCGGGATTATTTTTTAGTTTGTTCGTATTTGCCGACAATCCTGAAGCTTTAAAATGGGCTATGGTTTTCGGGATTTTATTGTTTGCGGCTATTACAGTTAGTATGAAGGAGTATAGAAATGCTAAAAGTGCTTGATTTTTTTAATTATGCAAGAAGTAAGTCTCCATGGATAGTGCATTTTTGTAGCGGGTGTTGTTCCCTTGAAATGCTTGCTGCTATGGGACCGAGATACGATTGGGAGAGATACGGATATATCATGACTCCGACTCCGAGACAAGCTGATATTATTTTTATTACGGGGCTTGTAAGTAAAAAAATCTTACCTGCACTTTTAAGAACGTATGAGCAAATGCCTGAGCCGAGATATGTTGTGGCTATCGGTGCTTGCGCTTATGACGGCGGACCTTATAACGATTCTCCGTCGGTAATTAAAAATATGACCGAAATTTTACCGGCTGACGTTTTCGTTGCGGGATGTCCTCCAAAACCTGAAGCGATTGTTGCCGGGCTTGAAGAGTTGAAAGAGAAAATCAAAAGAGGTGAGCCGAGTGCTTCAAGCCAAGGCGGTCTTTGGAAACAAATGAAATTTTAAGGGATGGCGATGGAGAGAATTAAAGAGATACTTAATAAATTCGATACGGAATACGTTGAGGATTATAAAAAGAGTTGGGTAAAAGCAAAACTTAAAAACAAAGAGGATTTACTTGATGTAGTAAAAGCTCTGAAAGAAGCGGGAGTAAAAACTTGTTCTACCGTTTCTCCTACTGATTTTATCGACGAAAATAGGATTGAAGTTAACTATTTTCTTGAAGATTTGACAAATAAAAGAAACGTATGGTTGAAAGTGGACGTTGATAGAGACCTTGAGAAGTGCGAAATAGATTCGATTACTCCTTTGATGCCGAGTGCGAATTATCACGAGCTTGAAGCATATTCGACTTTCGGTGTTAAATTTAAAGGTCATCCTGATTTAAGATTTTTCCTAATCAGTAGAGATTATTACGGTAAGTTTCCGTTTAGAAAAGATTTCGATTGGAAAGAACATGAAAAACATTTAATTGAAAACGTAAATGCTATTACCGAAGAGTTTCATGAAGAATATGAAGAACACGAAAGAACGTTAGGACATGAGGGAAGTAGAACGGTACTTCACTGGGGACCGACACACCCTGCAAGCGGACCTATCAGACTAAAAGTTTTCGTTAACGGTGAAAATATTGAAAAAGTGGAGCCTGATATTGGATACGTTTGGCGTGCTCTTGAAAATTTAGCGGAAAGAAAAGATTTTATCGGTACTATCGTAGCGGTTGAGAGAATCTGTTTTATGGATAATCCTAATCCGATGATTTGTTATTCTCAAGCGGTAGAAGAAATTGCCGGAAAAGAGATTACACCTTTTGCTAAATATATGAGAGTTATTTTGGGTGAAACGGGAAGAATTGCGTCTCACTTAATTTCACTTGGCGGATTTTTCGGAACAATGGGACTTCAAACGTTTTTAATGTGGTGTTTGGATGTTAGAGAATATTTCCTTGACGTTCTTGAAGATTACAGCGGAGCGAGAATTGCGACTGCGTGTATAGAACCGGGAGGTGTTAGATATCCTCTAAACGATTATAAAGCGTGGTTTGCGGAAATTAATAAAGCTATTGCAAAATGGGAAAAAACAAAACCTGATATTGAAGATATTTTCCTTAAAAACCCTCTTATGACCGTAAGGGCTAAAGGTACGGGAGTATTTACTCTTGATGATGTCGAAGAGTTCTATTTAGCAGGACCTATTGCAAGAGCAAGCGGAGCTAAAATAGACGTAAGAATCGACGAACCTTACGCTGCTTACGATGAACTTGAAATGGATTACGTAACATGCGACAGCGGTGATGCGAGAGATAGACTTTATATTATTTATAAAGAAATCAATCAAGCTGTTGATTTAATCCAACAAGCGATGAAAAAAATAGAAGAAGGTGTTGAAGCCGGAGAAATGGACCCTAAAAAAGACCATTTGGTTAAAATGCCAAAAAGACTGCCTGCGGGTGAAGCGGTTAGTAGAGTTGAATGGGCAAGAGGTGAGATGTTAATGCATCTCGTAACCGGCGAGAAAGCAACTACGCCTTATAGACTAAAAATAAAAGCACCGAGTGTAAATCACACTATGATTCTTGAAAGATTACTTCCAGGGCATACCCTATCAGATATTCCTCTACTTTACGGTAGTATGCATATCTGTCAGGGTGACCTGGATAGATAAGGAGAGGGTATGAGCGTTGGAGAAATTTTATTTTACATTTTAGTTTTCCCTGGACTTGTTTTCTTGCTTGCATGGACGTTTTTCGTGTTTTATTTTTCAAGAAAAGTTCTTGCATATTTGCATAAAAGGGTTGGACCTCACTATAACGGACCGGCAGGGTCTTTGCAAACGGTTTATGACGTATTTAAGCTTTTGACAAAAGAATCTATTACGCCAAAAAGTGCGGACCCGTATTTATTTAATATTATTCCGATTATTACACCGCTTGTTGCGGCATTGCCTGTAATTTTAATTCCTTGGACGCCTTTAATTAATAACGGACATGGAATTTTGGATACTCAATACGGAGTTTTAGGGCTTGTAGTTTTAATCGGAGTTGAACCTTTCTTGCTATTCTTAACGGGATTCGGTTCAAACAATAAATATTCGTTTTTAGGTGGTATGAGAATTTTGGCTCAAATGCTTTCTATGGAAGCGCCGTTTTTCTTAGCGGCATTAAGTCCTGCTTTGCTTTTTGGTACTATGAATCTATATGAGATTATGTATAGCAATACTTGGCTTACGACTCTAATTCTTTTACCTGGAGCCATTATTTTCATTATTACGATGCTCGGTATTTTAGAACAACCTCCATTCCATATTCCTGATGCGGAACAAGAAATCGTTTACGGGTTTTATACGGAATATGCAGGTACTAACTATACGCTTTTAAAATTCGCGGAATTTACTGAAATTTTAGTGGTATCAGCTGCTGCAATTACATTGTTTTTCGGAGGATACAGAGGAATTTTCTTTGATAGTTTCTGGTGGTTATTCTTAAAAATCGCACTTCTTGCGGTTGTAATGGTTGCTATTAGGGCTTCTAACCCGAGACTTAGACTTGATCAAATGCTTAAATTCTGTTGGAGCTGGTTAACACCGCTTGCGGTACTTAACTTAGTGTGGGTAATTTTTGCAAAACTTTACATTTTAGGAGCATAAGATGTTATTTCAAATCAGTGAAAAAATCGTAAGAGTTATGAAAGCTTTTACGGAGCCGAGAATAGCAACGAAAGATATCGTAAAAGAACCGGCTCACAAGTCTCCTATCTTTAGAGGAAGACACGAAATTAAATACGAACTTTGTATCGGGTGTGACGCTTGTAATAAAATTTGTCCTGTTGATGCGATCGTTATGAAGCCGCTTCCGATTAAAAAGCCTAAAATTATTCCGGAAGTTAATTTGGCTATATGTATTTTCTGTGGTTTGTGTGAGGACGTTTGTCCTACAAAACCTGAAAAAGCTATTAAGCTTAGCGGCGGTGATATTGAAATGATTACCGGAGGTACTCATAAAGACCTTGATAACTTCTGGGTAAGAGTTGACGTACCTGAAGAGTGGATTGAGCAGAAAAAACGTGAAGAAGAAGAAAAAGCGAGAAAGAAAAAAGAGATGATGGCTAAGAAAAAAGCCGAGGCTGAAGCTAAGAAAAAGGCTGAAGAAAAAGCTAAAGCGGAAGCTACTGAAGCTAAAAAAGAGGAGAGTGCAGAGCAAAAAAACGCTTCTGCTGAAAAAGGAGAGGAGAAATGAGCGTATTGATTCTTGCTGTTGCTATTATCTTGGCAATAATGAGTCTTACTCAAAAAAATACCGTACCTGCGGTATTGTCATTCGTTTTGATGATGTTTTTATTAGGAATCTATTACATTCTTATGGATGAAAAATTATTAGGACTTTTCCAAATTTTCGTATATACGGGTGGTATCGTTGTATTAACACTTTTCGGGGTTACGGTTATCGGTTCTAAATTCCCTAAATACGAAATCAGACCTTGGGCTGTTAGTGTTGTAACAATCGTAATTATCGGTCTTTTAATCGTACCGTTTTTAATTCCGGATATTCCATACGAAGGGAAAGCGATTCCTCTAAAAGACCAAGTGAAGATATTTACTGATTTTTATGCTCAAATTGCAATCTTTATGGGTGTGGTTGCGGCAAGCGTTCTTTACGGAAGTATCAGAATGCTACACACTCTAAAACATGGAAAGGAATAAAAATGGTAGGGTTTTATATAGACGCGATAGCTGCCATTATCCTTTTTGGAGTGGGGCTTTACGGGGTTACGAGTAAGAGTGACTTTTTGAAAATCTTCTTTTCACTCGAAATGTTATTAAACGCCGTTATTTTACTTCTTGCAAGTGCGGCATATCATTTCGGATTTACAAGAGGTTTGGCCGTTGCGTACGTAATTATCGTAATTGCAACTCTTGAAGCGGCGGCAGGTGTACTTATTTTCATTTTATCTAATAGAATTACCGGTGAGGTAATTCCTGACAAATTAGATAAGGCGGTGAGCGATGAATAATGCAGTATTGATTTTACTAACGGCGCCGTTTTTAGGGGCGGTTTTGGCGTATGTTTTAGGTAAGGCTAAAAGAGAGCTTAGTTTCTGGGTAGCTGAAGTAACGGGAGCTATTCTATTTTTAGCAAGTTTGGTGTTGTTTTTTAATTATTCGCATACGGTAATCGATATCGATTATACATGGATTGCATACGGAGATTTAAAAGTACCGTTCGGAATTTATATTGACCACTTATCTATTGTAATGCTTTTAGTAGCGACAGGTCTTGGATTTTTAGATATCCACTTTGCGCACGATTATATGGGTGAAGACCCAGATCAGCCGAGATACTATGCAAAAGTACTATTCTTTATCGGCGGTATGATTATTCTTGTTATTACAAAAGATTTAATCGGTGCATTTGTAGGTTGGGAATTCATGGGGCTTGCAAGTTACCTATTGATTAGTTTCTGGTATTACAAAAATTCAGCGGCTGATGCAGGTATGCAAGCGTTTCTTTATACGAGATTCGGTGATATTTTCATCTTAGCGGCTATTGCATTGCTATTCTTCTTTGCGGGAACGGTAGATTTAGTAAAACTAAACGAAATGGCTCTATCAGGAGAGCTTAATAAAACGGTAGCTCTCGTAGCGGCACTATTTATCTTTATGGGTGCTATCGGTAAATCAGGTCAGTTTCCATTGTATCCTTGGTTAATGAACGCGATGGAAGGTCCTACTACGGTATCTGCGTTAATCCACGGTGCGACAATGGTTAACTCGGGTATTTATATCGTAGCGAGACTATTTGATTTCTTTGCATATACTGACGCTCTTTTCATTGTTGCAAACGTTGCGGCGCTTTCGGCGTTTATCGGTGCTACATCGGCACTTGTACAAAAAGAGATCAAAAAAATCTTGGCTTATTCTACAATGTCACACTTATCGATTGCGTTTGTGGGTCTTGGTGTTGGAAGCTTGGCTGCCGGTATGCTACACCTTGTAAACCACGCAATCTTTAAAGCGTTATTATTCTTAAGTGCTGGTGCTGTTATTTACATCGCACACCATACAAAAGACGCATGGAAACTCGGAGGTCTTATCAAAACTGCTCCTCTTGTAGCACTCTTTATGGCTATGGGTTCACTGAGCCTTGCGGGTGTACCTCCGTTTAGTGGTTTCTTCTCAAAAGAGCTTGTAGTTGCAAGTGCTTGGGAATGGGGTAACGGATTTACAAAAACATTCGTAACGATTGCGGCATTGCTATCAATCGGTTATATTACGAGACTATGGATTCTTATCTTCTTGGGTGAGCCGAGAAACGAAGAGATTGCTGGAAGCGTACACAAACCGAGCAACTTATGGATTAGATTACCGCTTGGTATCTTAGCTTTTGTTACGTTATTCATCGCTATTTGGCAAAGCGATATTATTCACTATATCGTAGGAAAAGAAGTAGTAGAGCCGCATGTAGCGGGACTTACTGCGTTTATGTTAACAGGAATGTTAGTGATTTTCTTAATCGTTGTAGGTCTGTATGTAAAAGGATTGAACCTACTATACAAAATCGCATCACATCATTTCGTACAAACAATTCATCAAGTACTATTTAACGGATATTATGTTGAAGCTATGATTACTTGGATTTCTAAAAACATTATCGTTAATGCCATTGCAAAAGCGGCAAGATGGTTTGATACGTATGTTATCGACTGGCTTGTTAATGCAACCGTGCCTGCTTCATATGGTATTTATAAAGCGTTTAAAACAGGGCACAGCGGTAAAATCGGAACGTATATGGGGCAATTCGTCCTTGGTGTTGCAATTATCGTAATTGCTATCTTAATAATTGTAAAGGGGCTGTAAATGGTAGCGGTAGATATTATTTTTGCACCGATATTTTTCTCGGCCCTTGTGTATTTTTTAACACGTGGGGCACAGCATTTGGCTAAGTATATTGCGCTTGGTTGGTTTATTATACTTTTCTTTATTGCATTCAATTGGTATCATCAATTACCGGCTGACGGCGGGTTTTTGTTTCTTGGGAACTTTTTAAGCGTTCCTGCGTTCGGGTTTGAACTTACTTTGCAAATAGATGCGTTAAGTGTCGCTATGCTTTTATTAACGGCGGCATTACTTATATTGGTAGTGTTTACGTCTTGGGAAGAAAAAAATCAAGCGGCTTATTTTAGTTTGCTGATACTATTTAGCGGACCGATTTTCGGTGTATTTATGACGACAAACGTTTTATGGTTTTTTATTTTCTGGGAATTAACTCTTGTACCTATGCTTTTCTTAATCGGTATTTGGGGTGCGGAAGAAAGAATTTATGCGGCTATTAAGTTCTTTATCTATACGCACGTTTTTGCGATGTTTATGTTTGTCGGGTTTTTCTTACTCTTTAAACAAACTGGATATTGGGATTTTACGTTGATAAAAGAAGCGGCGATTGCAACTCCTGCTTTAATTTGGTGGTTGATGTTTATCGGTTTTGCGGCTAAATTGCCACTATTTCCATTCCATACATGGCTACCTGATGCGCACGTTCAAGCACCAAGCAGCATTTCGGTATTGCTTGCGGGTGTACTTTTGAAAATGGGTGCTTACGGGCTTATCAGATTTACGGTAGAGTTAATGCCGGCAACTACGATTCAATTTTCGATGTGGATGTTGGTACTCGGTCTTGCGACGACGTTATTTGCGGGTATGCTTGCTATTTATGAAAGACACATCAAAAAAATGGTTGCATACTCTTCAATTTCGCATATGGGGCTTGTTGTTGTAGCTGTAGCTACTATGACATACGATGGTTTAAGTGCGGCATTATACGAAATGATCGGACACGCACTTGTAATTTCACCACTGTTCTTACTTGCAGGGTGGTTCCACCACAAAACTCATACGTGGTATATGGATGAGATGGGCGGAATTATGAAAAAAGCGCCTTATGCTGCTGCGATATTCATCTTAGCAGGTATGGCGGCGTTAGGGCTACCTGGAACGATGGGATTTGTAGGTGAGCTTACAATTATCATCTCGGCTGTTAAGTCATTCGGTTGGTGGATTGCTATTATCGCACTTGCAGGTCTAATCAGTGCGGGTTACATTATCTGGTCTGTAAGACGTGCAATTCACGGTCCTATGAGTCCGATTGTGGAAAAAGCAAACTTTACTATGAGTTTTCCTGAAAAATTCGCATTAGCGATTTACGCGTTTTTGATTGTTTACTTTGGTATCAATCCTCAACCAATTTTCGATTTAGCAAATCAAGCATTTAGCTTCTTTGGAGGGATGTGATGAGTTTTATAATATTAATAGCAGCGGGATTATTGGTACCTCTGTTTTACAGAAACAACATTTTTATCGCTAAAATGATAGCGGTAGTAGCGTTTATTTTAGCGGCGTATTTTATTTATGCGGGCAACAGCTTACATGCTATATTCCCGTATTTTACGACTGATACTGCAACTCAGCTTATGGAGTACGTATTACTTGCGACGTTAGCTGCGGTTTCATTAGCGCTTACAGGGTTTGAGAGACCTTTGATTTCTCAAATGCTTTTCTTAGCGGGTGCCTCTTTGGCGTTTTTGGAAACGGATAACTTCTTTATGTATATCGTGTTATTTGAAGTTATTGCAATTATTTCTTATATTTTAGTTGCGAATATCAGAAACTTCTTCAACGCGGAAGGTGCTATTAAAGCATTTATCGCCGGTGCGGTTGCAAGCGGTATTATTTTACTCGGGTTTGCACTATTTAGTTTTACGACTGATAGTTTCAACTATGCGGAAATGAACGTTAGCGGTAAATTTACTTTAATTGCCGTAGCTATTATGCTTGCGGGTATCTTTTATAAACTCACTGTTGTTCCTATGCACGGATGGGCTGCTGATGCTTACGCACAAGTAAACCACGCAGCAGCTGCGATTTTGAGTGGGGTTATTAAATCCGTAGTTTTAGTTGCTACGTTCAAAGCGTTTTATAAATTTCTTATCGCATATCCTGTAGCTACAGTACTTATTTTCAGTTTCTTTGCGATAGTTACAATGACACTTGCAAACTTTATGGCTCTATGGCAAAAGAGAATTTCTAAAATCTTGGCATTTTCATCAATCGCGCACAGCGGTTATGCGTTAATTCCGTTTGCGGCGGCAGCAAGTGCATATTCATATGCAGGGGTTTTATATTATGCAGTAGCGTATATTTTCATGCAAACAAGCGTATTTTTGATTCTAAACGATTTAAGAAGAGAGCTTGGAGTGAAATATCTTCAAGATATCAAAGGTTTATACAAAGTGGCGCCTTTACATTCGCTATTCTTTACTATTCAATTGTTCTCACTTGCAGGTATTCCGTTACTTGCAGGATTTTTAAGTAAAGCAGTGGCGTTTTATGCCGGGGTTGATGCCGGATTATGGGTTATTGTTTTAATCGCATTATTAAATTCGGCTCTTGCGGTAGGATACTATGTATGGATTATTAAACATATCTATTTTGACGATACAAAATCAACTACAACAATTACAATGACGCCTGGAAGTTTAATCGGGCAATTGATTTTACTTGCGGGAACGGTATATTTCGGTATCGTTGCAGGAAATATCATTAACGCAACGGTTGCATTCTAACCTTTTGATATAATTAGCAAAAAGGTTAGAGTTGAGATTTTTTCTCTTTTTCCCCGTATTTCTTTTTGCATTACAACTAAACATCGATTACGGAAATGCAAAGAAACCTTACGAAGTACTTACTATTTACAATAAATTTCCTTTTAAATGTTCTTTGAAAGAAAAGACTTTTATTTGTGTTTTTGACAAAACTCCGAAAACTCCCGTTTTTAAAGAAGAGAGCAGATTTTTTCAAGTGATTCCTAAATTTTCAAAAAAATTTACTATTACGATCAAAATAAAATCGGACAACTTTAAAGTTTTTGCGTTTAAAGATAATCTTTATAAAAAACCTCTAATTACTCCTTTTAGATTAAAAAAAGCTAAAAAATGGGTTATTGTTGCAAACGAGCAGTATTTGGAAAATACAAATAAAGGTCTTGATTTTTATTATAAACACGCCGTTTATCCTTATATAGGCGCTATTGATGAAAATTTGCGCCCGATAAGAGGCGAAAACGCAATGGATATAGCAAAATATTTCGAGATTTTAAAAGCCTACAAAAAAGGGCGCGACGTTCTTGACGAGATAGACCAGTTTGTAAAAGAATATCCGAATTCCATATTTTTATCCGACGTTTTGTATTTAAAACTTAAAATTTTAGATAGAGAAAATCAATCCGAAGATGTCGTACAGCTCGGAAAAGAGTGGATTAAAAAATTTGCATACTCTCCTAAACTTCCTGAAGTTTTGCTTTTGATAGGCGAAAATTATTCGAAAATGGGACTTATTAGTGATGCGAGTTATTTTTTTAATAGAATTATTACGGAGTATCCGAATACCAAATACGCCTATAAAGCCATGATATATCTCGCAGACCAACTCTATACTATGGGAGATGAAAAAAAAGCTTTCAAACTATATGAAAAAGCCCTTTATTCTACAAAAGATATAAACGTAGCTTCTCTTGCGGCATTAAGGCTTGCACAAAGATATATGGATAAAGGACAAGTAAAAAAAGCGATTGAATATTATGAAAAAATTTATAAAGCCAATAAAGAGTTTTTGTTAAAAGACAAAAGAAAAGCTTACGAACTCGCAAAAAGACTTGCAAGTGAAAAGGTTTATAATTTAGCGATAAATATCGGTGAAGATTTGTTAAAAAGACTCAAAAAATTGGATGATTTGTATGAGCCTTTGCTTTATAATTTAGCGCTTTGGAGTTATGAAGCTGGTGATTATCAAAAATCTTTAAAATTTATCAATAAATACTTAAAAGAGTTTCCATACGGAGATTATAGCGATAATATCAAGGCTTTAAGAGATAAAGTTCTTTTTGAAGTACCGGAACAAAATCTTACTAAAAAACTTCAATATATAGATAAAGTGTTAAACGAATACAAAAATACAGATATTGCTAAAAAAGCTTTGGTCGAAAAAATTAAAATTCTTTATAAATTAAAAAAATACGACGAAATTTTAAAACTTCAAAAAGAGATTAAAAATATTCCGAAAAAACTATTCCCGCAAAAAGATACTTTTATTAAAAAGGTAGCTTCGGAATATGCAAAAGAGCTTTTAGAAAAAGGATATTGCCAAAAAGCAATAGAGCTTATTAAAAAATATAAACTTAATTTAAAAGAAGATGAAAAAGTTTATAGCTGCGCTATGAAAGTGAAAGATTGTAAATTGGCATCGGCAATATGCAATAAATACTTGGATAATCCGAGTGATGAAGTGTTTGTGAAGTGGATGAAAAGAAAAATCGAGGCTCTTTGGTGTATGAGGGATTATAAAAACGTAGTGACTGCTGTTGATGATTTGTGTCAGATTGAGAGAAATTGTCATAAATATCTGATGTATAAGTTTTTTGCTCTTTGGAATTTAGGAAAATATAAACAAGCTCTAAAAACCGCACAAAAACTTGAAAAATACCAAACTATTCAAAATGCCGACGCTTATATAAAAATCGTTAATTGGGCTATGCAAAACAAAGATTATCTCTTAGCCGCTACATACGCTAAAAAAATAATAGATTTACAAAACAGATTCAATGCCTATCCTTATTCGCCTTTTGTAGATTTTGTTTTTGCAAAATATACGAAAAATAAAAATGAAGCTATAAAAGTCCTTGAAAAACTGATACCGAAAGTTAAAGGTGAAGATTTGGCGAGGGCATATTTTATGCTTGCGAACCTAACGGGGAAAAAAGATTATTTACAAAAATGTCTAAACGTAAAAGATTCCAAACTTTGGAAAGGATTATGTAAGGACGCTTTAAATCTCTTTTAAGATTATATCCTCCAATTTTTCAAGAGGCGCTGAGATTTTTTGAGGGAATTGGGTTTTATTAAAAGTTTGTTGTCTTTTTGCGAGTCTTGCGGTATTCGTGATTATTTTTTGTTTTAGTTGTTGTTTGTCATATACGCCGTTAAAATAATCGAGCACTTCTTTTACTCCTATAGCTTTTAAAGCGGGAAGTCTTCTGTCTTTGTATTTCGCTTCAAGATATGCGACTTCGTCAATAAGCCCCGAATCAAACATTTTCCCCGTTCTTTTTTCTATTCTTTTTCTAAGAGTTTCTCTATCGACTGCTATTTCGAATATTTTAATATCCGGTAATACCGGAAGAGGAGGATTTTTTTTGAAATATTCGCTCGGCGGCATATCGGTTGCAAAATATATTTCGAGTCCTTTTTGAATTCTATAAGTATCGCTCGGTGAAATCTTAGAAGCGAAAAGCGGGTCTATTTTTTTTAGAAGTTCGTAATCTCCTCTTTTTGCTTTTTTTCTAATTTCTTCAGTGATTTGAGGCATTTTTGATATTCCGTCAATCATAGCTTTTAAATAAAATCCGGTCCCGCCTACTATAATTATATTTTTGTGAGGGATTTTTTTATATATCTCTATAAATTTGGAAACGTCGAATTTTTCATCGGGATATATTTCGTTTATTCCGTAATGTTTGACTTCTTTTAGTTCTTCTTTTGAGGGTTTTGCAGAAGCGATATCCACTTCTTTATAAATGCTTAAACTATCGAGTGAAAGTATCTCATATCCCAATTTTTTAGCAAGTTTGATAGCCAAATCGCTTTTGCCGCTTGCCGTAGGACCTATTATTGCAAACATATACGCCTTTTTTGTTACAATTATACAAAATTAATAGAGTATTAAAGGCGGCGTATGATTAAAAAATATATGGAACTTGTGAAGTTTTCTCATACGATATTCAGTATTCCTTTTATATTGATAGCAATGGTTGTCGCCGCAAACGGGTGGTTCGGTTGGAAATTATTCGTTTTGGGGATTTTAGCGGCGGTAAGTGCCAGAAATTTCGCTATGGCGGTAAATAGATATTTAGATAGAGATATAGACGCCAAAAACCCGCGCACCGCAGACAGACCTTCGGTTACGGGTGAAGTTAATGAAAGCGAAATGCTTATTTTTATAGCGGCGAACGCTTTGATTTTTATAGGTGTGGCTTATATGATTAACGATTTGGCTTTTAAACTTTCGATTCCTATTTTAGCGGTTCTTGGGGGGTATAGTTATTTTAAAAGATTTAGCGAGTACGCTCATTTGGTACTCGGAGTGGCACTTGGCCTTGCGCCGATTGCAGGGGCTATTGCCGTTACGGGTACGATTCCTTGCTGGAGTGTATTTTTGGCTCTTGGCGTTATGTTTTGGGTGGCCGGGTTTGATATATTGTATTCTCTTCAAGATATGGAATTCGATAAAAAAGAGGGACTTCATTCTATCCCGGCATTAACCGGTGAAAAAGGAGCGCTTTTTATATCCGAGATGTTTCATGTTTTTGCCGTAATTTTTTGGGCGCTGTTTGTTGCATACGCAAATCTCGGATTTTTTGCGTGGCTTGCGGTGGTCGTCGGGGCGGTAATGCTTTATTACGAGCACAAACTCGTAAAAAAAGATTTTAAAAATATCCCTAAAGCCTTTTTTGACGTAAACGGTTTTTTGGGGATTATCTTTTTGGTTTTAATAATACTTGATAGGATTTGAAAATGAGATTCGTACCGGCATATATTACCCTTGAGTTTGACGAATATAACGAAAAATTCAAAGAAGAATACGATAAATTGGGAAGTGAGAGCGAAGACCCGATAGGCCAATATATCAAACTTGCAAAAGCAAGAGGCGAAACGAGAGATACCGACCCGGTATTGCTTGAGCTTTTGATTGCATTACATAGAAAAGTGGACGAACTGACGGCTCTTGTTAAAAACGAAAAAAAAGAGCTTTTGCCTTTAAAATACAAAACGGAAACAGAAGGTTTGGGATTTGAATATTTCAAAATAAAAGAGCCTATGCTTGAAAAAGGCAAAAAATATTACGGGCGTTTTGATTTGCCGGTTTTTCCCGAAAGAAAGGTTCCTGTCATTTTCGAAGGGTATGATAACGATATAGGAAAAATTCTTTTTATGCACGAAAAAGACGAAAAAGATTACAATGCCTATATTACGGCAAGAGAAAGAGCGATTATCAGGGAGATGAAGAAAAATGGGTGATATGATTGTTTATATAATGTTCGGGGTGTTAGCTTTTTTATGTTTTTTTTGTTTTTTTACGTATTGAAAGTCGAAAAAATGATAGAAAGAAAATTTGCGGCTTTCGAGCTTACCGTAGAAGAGCTTAATAAAGAGGTCTATTTGATAAAAAAAGAGCTAAAAAGAAACGACACTCTAAATACTCTTGAAGAGATTGAAAAAATTATCGAAACGATAGTGGACGATATAAAAACTATTGAAGAGACCAACAAAGATATGTACGAAAGTCTAAAAGAAGAGATAGCCGAACTCTCAAACGAACTCAAAAAAAATAAAATTCCCGAATACACCAATATAAGCAGACACGAAGAAGAAAAAATTATCAATATGTACAAATCGGGATACAAAGTTGAAGAAATAAGCCGAGAACTCCGAATTCCCGCCGGTGAAATCGAGCTTATTTTGAAGTTTGCGAACATAGTCTAACCTTAAACTTTCCTTAATTTAAGTTTCTTTTAAGGTTTCTAACATACAATTCCATACCTAAAAAATTCACAAAAGGTGTGATAATGAAATTTACTAAATCAATAAAACCTGAAGAAGTTAAAAGAGATTGGATTTTAATAGATGCAAAAGATAAAACTTTCGGTAGATTAATAACTGAAATCGCAACTATTCTTAGAGGTAAACACAAACCTTACTATACTCCGCATGTTGATTGTGGTGATTATGTTGTAGTTATTAATGCTGATAAAGTTAGATTTTCAACATCTAAAAAATTATCTGACAAATACTATAAACACACAGGTTATTTCGGACACGTAAAAGAAGAAACTGTAGAAAAACTTCTTAAAACAAATCCTGAAAAACTTTTCAAACTTGCGACAAGAGGTATGCTTCCAAAAACAAAACTTGGAAGAAAAATGCTTAAAAAATTAAAAGTTTATGCAGGTGAAAATCATCCACATACAGCTCAAGTAAAGGGTAACTAATGAAAATGCACGGAAGAATTTACGCAACTGGAAAAAGAAAAGAAGCGGTAGCGAAAGTTTGGCTTAAAAACGGTAGCGGTAGCATTACTGTAAACGGAAAACCTCTTGATGAATTTCTTGGTGGTAGAGAGGCTCTAAAATTAAGAGTTAGATGGCCTTTAATGCTTACTAAACAAGAAGGAAACTTCGATATCGAAGTTAAAGTATTAGGCGGTGGTTTTGCGGCTCAAGCGGACGCAATTAAACACGGAATTTCTAAAGCTCTTGTAGAATACGCACCTGAATTCAGAAGTATTCTAAAACCTGCGGGACTTCTAACAAGAGACGCAAGAAGAGTAGAAAGAAAAAAATACGGAAAGAAAAAAGCGAGAAAATCTCCACAATTCTCAAAAAGATAATTTTTTATCTTTTTTCCTCTTATTTTTCAAAAAAAATCTTTTCAAATTCGTTTAATTTATATTAATTGATGTTATAATTTTGTAAAAAAGGTACACTTATGCGCAAATACCTTTTGTTATTACCTCTTGCATTTTTGGGATGTAGCGTTTCGAATACGACTACTAAAGTAAAAAACTTCACAAAATGTTATATTCATCAACTTCCTGCACCTTTTTGGGTATGTTATCAATCTTCGTTTTTAGCTGTTGGTAAAGTTTTTACCGATAAAGTTTCAAGATTGAAGCAAGAAGAGGCTTTTTCAAACGGCGTTGCTCAGCTTATAAATAAACTTCAAAACAAAACGAAAATTCTTTTAAACAAACTTGATATAAATGACGAAAAACGTGTGAAGCAGATTTTGGATGCCGTGAAAAGTTATGTAATAGTCAATGCGATTCAAGGTAGCAGTTGGTATTCAAAAAAAGATAAAATGTTATATGTAGAAGTAAAAATAAACGACAAGGATTTTAAAGATTTTTTATTAAGACAGCTCGGTAATATTGATAAAAATAAATATGAAATTGCGTTTAATGAAAGTTTTTGATTATGTAATAATAGGTGCCGGTATTGCCGGTAGTTTGGCAGGCTATTTTCTAAGGGATAAGAACGTTTTGGTTGTTGATAAAAAAGGAAAGCTTGAGGCTGCCAGCGGCGCTGCGGGAGCTTTTTTGTTTCCTAAAGTAGGATACGATACGGCATATACGAGATTTATAAACGAAGGGATTGTAAGTTCTATTGAGTTTTATAAAAGAATAGGAGTCGATACTCACACAAAAGGCGTTTTAATACTCCCAAGAGATGAAAGAGATATAGAAAAATTTAAAAAATATGAAAAAGAGATAAAACTCCCCTTTAAAAAAAGAGGAGAGGGATTCTTTTTTGAGATAGGGAGCGTAATAGACCCTGAGGAAGTTAAAGAAAAACTCGATTTTCCTTTTGAAAAATTGGAAGTTAAAACTCTTAAAAAAGAGGAATATTGGGTAATAAACGATGAAATAAAAGCAAAAAACGTCATTCTTGCAAGTGGATATGAGAGTATTGTTGATATACCATATATTCAAATAAGACCGATTTGGGGCGAGAGAATAGAGATAGAGGGTATTTGGGATAAAAGTAAATGCGATATCTATTATCACAAAAACTGCTCGGTTGGATGTAACGGGGTTATGAAAATAGGAGCGACTCATAAAAGAAATTGTCTTGAGTGTAAAGAAAACGAGCAAGAAGCTATAGAACTTATTAAAAAAGCAAGAGAGATAATTGATATAAAAGAGTATCAAATAAAAGACATTAAAGGTGGTTTTAGAGCCGCAAGTACGGATTATTTTCCGGTTGTAGGGCAGGTAATAGACGTTGATAAAACTCTACTAAACGACAAGCATATCATAAAGGGTGATATGCCAAAAGAGATATTTTATATCGAAGGTCTTTATATTATAAACGGAATGGGAGGTAGAGGCTTTTCAAATGCCTATGTTTGCGCTAAAATGTTAAAAGACTTTATCGAAAACGGCGCTGATTTGGGTTGGGTGGATACGAAAAGACTTTTTATAAAATGGGCGAGAAAAAGCGGAGAAGCATATTTAAGGAGTAAATAATGTTAAAAGTTGATAAGGTTACTAAGCAGTTTGGTGGGGTTGTTGCGATTAAAGATGTTAGTTTTGAAGTGAAACCTCTGGAGATTTTCGCTCTTGTAGGGCCTAACGGAGCCGGAAAAACCACTCTTTTTAATATTATTACGGGTGTTTTAGAGCCTACAAGCGGAAAAGTTTATTTTAAGGATGAAGATATTACAGGTCTTTCACCTGTAAAAATCGTTGAAAAAGGAATAGCAAGAACGTTTCAAAACATAAGACTTTTCAGCTCTTTAACAGTACTTGAAAACGTACTTATCGGTTTTCATAATCATATCGAATATAATTTTTTCGAATCACTTTTCAGACTTCCGAGATTTTTTAAACAAGAAAAAATCCATAAAGAAAAAGCTATGGAAATTTTGAAATTTTTAGGGATAGAGCAATATGCGGATTATAACGCAAAAGCTTTAAGCTACGGTAATCAAAGAAAAGTGGAAATTGCAAGAGCTCTTGCTACGGAGCCAGATTTGTTACTTCTTGACGAGCCGGCTGCGGGGATGAACCCCAAAGAAACTGACGAGCTTGCGGATACGGTTTTTAAATTAAGAAGCGAAATGGAAAAAACAATTCTTTTTATCGAACATGATATGAAATTCGTTCAAAAAATCGCTGATAGAGTAATGGTACTTGATTACGGAAAAACTATTTTTGAAGGTAAACCGGCCGATATGATGAAAGATGAAACGGTAATAAAAGCTTATTTAGGAGATATCGATGTTGAGGGTTAAGGATTTAAAAGTAAAATATGGAGTAATCGAGGCTGTAAGAGGGATTGATTTTGAAGTAAAAGCAGGAGAAATCGTAACTATTATCGGTGCGAACGGTGCCGGAAAAACATCTACTTTGAACGCTATTTTTAATGTCGTAAAAAAAGAAGGATATGTAGAGTTCGTAGAAGCCGATATCTCGAAAATTCCTACTCATTTGATAGTAAAAAGAGGTCTTGCTTTAGTACCCGAGGGAAGGAAAATTTTTATTAACTTAACCGTTGAGGAAAACTTAAGAATCGGGGCGTATCTTAATGATGAAAACTATGAGAGATTAAGAGATGAAATGTATGAACTCTTTCCAAGACTCAAAGACAAAAAAGATAACTACGGAGGAAGTTTGAGTGGTGGTGAGCAGCAGATGTTGGCTATTGCAAGGGCTCTTATGAGTGAGCCTAAAATGCTTGTGCTTGACGAGCCGTCTTTGGGGCTTGCACCTAAAATCGTAAAAGATGTTTTTCAAATTCTTGTGAATCTAAACAAAGAAAAAGACGTGACTATTCTTTTAGTAGAGCAAAATGCGGGTGCCGCTCTAAGAATTGCCAATAGAGGATATGTAATGGAAAACGGAAGTATCGTCTTAGAAGACGATGCAAAAGCTCTTCTTCAAAGTGAAGAGATTAAGAAAAAATATCTCGGAGGTTAAGAGATTAGCTCTTTTAAATCCTCCAATACTTTTGCCGCGTGACCTTTGGCTTTTACTTTTTTGTACTCTTTTACGATTTCACCTTCAGGGTTTATAATAAATGTCGAGCGAATTACTCCTTCGTACTCTTTTCCGTACATTTTCTTTTTGCCCCATGCTCCGTAAGCTTTTAAAACATCTTTGTTTTCGTCGCTAAGAAGAGTTATTTTAAGTCCGTGTTTTTCTATAAAATTACAATGTCTTTTAGGACTGTCGGGACTCACTCCTATAACAATCGCTCCGAGTTTTTCGAACTCATCAAGCAGTTCGCTGAATTCTTTAGCTTCAGTGGTACATCCGGGAGTATTGTCTTTGGGATAAAAATATAAAACAATCCATTTTCCTTTTAAATCTCTAAGGCAAATTTCAACGCCGTCTTGATTAGGCAGGCAAAACTCAGGTGCTTTCATAAAAATCTCCTTTTTGGGCTCAATTATATCAAAAGAGTGCCGATATAAATAATAGCTAAATTTTAAGGAGGAAGTATGAATTTCATTCACAAGCTCTCGCTAAAAACCAAAGTAATTACGGTAGTATTGCTTTCTATTATCATGATTGTCTATTTTACCGGCAAAGAGTTGGTAAGACATTTTGATTTTGAAAAGAAAAAAGCACAGTTGACTGAACTTATCGTACTTAGTGAGTCATTAAGCAAACTAATTCACGAAACCCAAAAAGAAAGAGGTATGAGTGCCGGATATTTAGGAAGTCACGGAAAAAAATTTGCAGAAATGCTTCCTAAACAAAGAGCGCTAACGGATGAGCGTATTAAAGAATATCTTCAAGTTCTAAAAAAACTCGATTTGGCTAAATATTCTCCAGAATTTAAACAAGAGATTGAAAAATTAAACCAATATTTAAAAATGCTCCCGGAGATTAGAAATAAAGTGGATAATTTTCAAATTTCTTTACAAGATGAAGTTAAGTGGTACTCTCAAATGAATGCCACTATTTTAAAAATCATCGGTTATGCTGCAAGATTTGCGCCTAATGAAAAAATCGGTATGGACCTTGCCGCTTATACTTCGTTTTTGAAAGCAAAAGAAAGAGCGGGGATTGAAAGGGCGGTGCTTAGTGCAACATTCGGTGCGGATAAATTTGCTCCGGGAATGTATACTAAGCTTATAAGATTAATATCAGAACAAGATGCATATATTGACGACTTTTTAACTTTTGCAAACAAAGAAATGAAAGATCTTTATTTCAAAACAATAAAAGAACCTGAGTTTGCGGAAGTACAAAGAATGAGAGATATTGCTATTTCTCATCATAAAACGGGTGGATTTAATATCGATCCTGAATATTGGTTTAAGACAATTACTAAAAAAATCAACGCTCTAAAAAGAATTGACGATAATATTGCAAAAATTATTATGCAAGATTTGAATTCGATTAAAGACCATGCGATTATGGAAGCGATTATCGGAGCGATTTCAATTTTAATAGTACTATTCTTATCATATTTCATTATCAGATCGTTTACATTACAATTAAACAGTCTTAAAAATCTGATTTTAATGATTGCAGAAAATAAAGACTTATCTATTGAAGTATACATTTACGAAGATGACGAATTCGGTGATATTAGAAAGGCATTAAGAACGTTCTTGGCTTCGCTTCATGAAGTTATGATGAGCGCTCATACAAGCTCTATCGAAAATAAACAAGTTGCGACAAATCTTGAAAAATCATTCGGTTCAATCACCGAAAATATACAAAAAGAAGCGAATATCGTAACAAACGCTTCGGAAACTACAAACGAGCTTAGAGAAAAATTAAACGAAGAAGCGGAAAACTCAAACGAAGTCAAAAACGCTATCGTGGATGCAAACGAATCATTGCAAGAAGCAATTAAGCTTATTGAAGATACAATGAGTAATATTCAACTAAATGCTGAAAACGAAAACGAACTTGCTATGAGATTACAACAACTATCTCAAGATGCGGAGCAAGTTAAAAACGTATTGACAGTTATTAGAGAAATTGCCGATCAAACGAATCTTCTTGCTCTAAACGCCGCAATTGAAGCAGCAAGAGCAGGAGAGCACGGAAGAGGGTTTGCGGTAGTTGCCGATGAGGTTAGAAAATTAGCTGAGCGTACTCAAAAATCTCTTGGCGAAATAGACGCTACTATTAACGTAATCGTTCAAGCGATTAATTCGGCAAGTACGGATATGAATAAAAATATCGAAAACGTAAATAGAGTAACGGAAAAAACAGGCGAAGTACAAGGTAGAATCCAAGAAGTATCTACAAAAATGGAAGAAGTGGTCGTAAAAGTGGACCAAAACGTAGAAGAAGTGGAAAAAGTTGTAAAAATTATGGAAGATTTCATCAAAAAAATGAACGAAATTCAAAAACTCTCTTCCGAAAACAAAGAAAAAGTATTATCAAATCAATCTTACATCCACAGAATCGCAACTCTTGCGGACGAACTTTTAAAAGAGATTTCACAATTCAAAATTTAATCGAAATCTCTTTGTTTCTTTTTTTAAATGTAAAATTCAGTGTCTGAGTATTTTACGGATATAAAAAAGAAAAAAGAAGGAGGAAATCAGATAGCTCTTTTGAATTCAGGATAGCTTTCAATCCCGCATTCGCTAACGTCGAGCCCTTCGATTTCATCTTCTTCATTCGCTCTAAACGGAACGATTTTATTAATTGCCCAAATGATAATATAAGACGCCACAAACGCAAAAATTCCTACAACTACAACACCTTTGATTTGAGCTGCAAGACTAACGCCTTTACCCCAAATTCCGGTAGCGATAGTTCCCCAAATTCCGTTTACAAGGTGAACTGATAGAGCACCGACAGGGTCGTCAAGTCTTAATTTATCAAAGAATGGTACCGCATAAAATACCAAAATACCACCGATAAGACCTATTAGTAAAGCTGCATACGGGCTAACAACATCGGCTCCAGCCGTAATTGCTACAAGACCACCCAACGCTCCGTTTAAAATCATAGTAATATCGAATTTTTTGTATGTTAAGTAGCTTAGCACCATTACTGCAAGTCCGCCTATTAATCCTGCGTTGTTTGTATTCATAACAACAAGAGCTACCGTATTTGCCGCTTCTTTGCTCGAAATACTTCCTACACTTCCGCCGTTGAATCCGAACCAACCGATCCAGAGTAAAAACGCTCCTAAAACTACAAGAGGAATATTACTTGCCGGAATTACTCTAACTTTTCCGTCTTTTGTGTATCTTCCTTTTCTCGGTCCGATAATTAAGATAGCCGCAAGTAGTGCCCAAGCACCTGTCGAGTGGATGACTGTAGAACCGGCAAGGTCGTGCATTGCCGAAATATCAAGGAACGTACCTTTTAGCATATTTGCACCCCAAGTCCAATTCACTACAAGAGGATAAATAAGCCCCGCCATAAAAATAGTAAAAATCGCAAGAGGAATAATTCTTGTTCTTTCGCTCACACCTCCGCTCATAATATTCACTGTTTTACCGACGAATGCAAGTTGGAAAAGAAATGCCGCATACATACTCATACTGCTTCCGTCCCATCCGCCGAATGCCAATACATATCCCCATAAGAAAAATACGAGACTCGCTACAAGATAAATCATCGTATTTACTGTAAGTACCGCAGTTACGTTTTTCGTTCTTACAAGTCCGGCTTCAAGCATTGCAAAGCCGGGAACCATAAGGATAATTAGCGTAAAGGCAAATAACGCAAAAAAGGTATCAAGAGCCCATGCTAAATCCATAATATCTCCTTTAGTTTGTTATTTTTAGATAGCTTCTTCGTCTTCTTCGCCCGTTCTGATTCTGATAGCTTTTTCTACAGGAATTACGAAAATTTTTCCGTCCCCGATTTTTCCTGTTCTTGCGCTTTCTTGAATAACTTCGAGTACTTTTTCGAGTTCGTCGTCTTTTACGACAAGTTCGATTTTGATTTTAGGTAAGAAATCCACAACATACTCCGCACCTCTGTATAATTCCGTGTGACCTTGTTGTCTTCCGTGACCTTTTACTTCACTAACCGTAATACCGCTAACACCTGCTTCAAATAACGCTTCTTTAACATCATCAAGTTTAAAAGGCTTGATAATAGCTTCTACTTTTTTCATTCTCTCTCCTTGAGGATTTTTTTACAACTTAATCATATTAAAATGTTTTAGGTAATTGTGTAACATAATTGATTAATTTTTAATCAATTAAAGAAGTTTTTTTAATTTAGAGTTAATTTTTTGTATAAAAAGTAGATAAAGAAGGAAAAATTAGAAAAGTTTTATTTTTCCTATAAGCTCTTTTGCTCTTTTTAAAGCTTCTTTTGATGTTTTGTCACTTACCAAAAGCACTCCCATTCTACGTCCCGGATGAGCTTCAGGTTTTCCAAATACTATAAAGCGGCTTTTATCACTGAAAACTTCAGGGTCTATTTCGAATTGAGGGATATAAGAATCTTTGTCGGCTTTAAACGCAGCAGATGCTCCCGGAGTTAAAAATTCAAATCCAAGAGGCAGGTTTAGTACCGCTCTTATATGAAGAGCAAATTCGCTTTGGCTTTGAGTGATTAAGGTAACAAGTCCGGTATCGTGAGGACGAGGGGATACTTCACTAAAATAAACTTCATCTCCTTTTACGAACAGCTCGACTCCGAAAATTCCTCTACCTCCAAGACCTTCGACGATTTTTTTAGCGATTTCTTGAGATTTTTTTAAAGCGATTTCGCTCATTTCCATCTCTTGCCATGAGAAAATATAATCTCCTCCGCTTTGAATATGTCCGATAGGCGGACAAAATACGATTTCATTATCGTTTTTTGCCGTTAGCATCGTGATTTCATAATCAAAATCGATAAACTCTTCTACAATTAATTCATCCGCACTTCCTCTGGCGTCCGCTTTTGCGAATTCCCAAGCGGTAATTACTTCTTCGGGGTTTTTTACGATACTTTGTCCGTGTCCTGAAGAGCTCATAATAGGTTTTACGACTACGGGATACCCGAGTTTGTCGCATGCCGCTTTTAAGTCTTCGTATGTTGAGACGAATTCGTATTTTGAAGTTTTAAGTCCCAAAACTTCGGCTGCGAATACGCGTATATTTTTTCTATTCATAGTTTTATTTACGGCTTCGGCATTCGGTATTACGTGAATTCCTTCTTTTTCGGCTTCAAAAAGAGCTTCGATATTTATAGCTTCAATTTCAGGCAGTACGAAATCGGGCTTTTCGCGTCTTATGACATCAAGTACTTGAGCTTTGTTTTTCATATCTATGACGTATGATTTTTGAGCCACAAGCATAGCAGGAGCATTCGGATATCTATCCACAGCTATTACTTCACATCCTAAGCGGTTTGCTTCGATAGCCACTTCTTTTCCAAGCTCACCCGAGCCTAAAAGCATAATTTTTATTGATTTTGATTTTAGAGGGGTTGAAAGAATCATTTTTTACTCCTTAATTTTTTGAAAATCGTATCAAAATCTATTTCACCTTCGCATGAAGTGTCGGAAATTTTTAACTTTTCATTTGAAAAGTCGCCTATTTTTATGAATTTTCCGTTTTCATTTTTATATACTTTCGCTTTTAAAAATTCAGGATATGCCAAAATATAATATTTCACCATCTCTTTTTCATAAATGTCGAATTTGATTTTTTCATCTCTTTTTGCGGTCGATTTACTAACTACTTCTACGACGATTTCGGGTGCTTTTGTTATGTATTCGTTTTGTTCGTTGCATACTACGCTTACATCCGGTCTAAGTACCGTATCCTCTTCTACAATCCAATCTTCTTCCGCTAAAACCATACACTCTTCGCACTCTTGATATATTTTATTCAGTTCCACTACAAACATAGTTGTTAAATATTGATGAGATATTACGGGACTCGGAGCCATAGCTACGGGACAGCCGCGAATCAGCTCCCAATCGCCTTCCCATTTTTTATAATCGTCGTAGGTATAATATTCGACCAAGCACATTTTTTGCCTTTTCTTGATATTTGTCAAAAAAAATTTTTTTAGTTATTGATATTATACCAAACAAAGTATTAAGGAGTGGGAGTGAAACTAAACGAGCTGAATATCGGAGATGAAGCTATTGTAAGAAAGGTGTTCGCAAGCGAGCCTTTAAAAAGCAGACTTTTATCTATGGGTATTACAAAAGGCGAAAAAATAAAAGTTTTAAAACATACTCTTGCAAAAAATACTTTCGAAGTGGAAGTGAATAGAGTGCCGATTGCTCTTAGAAGCGAAGAAGCGGCGCTTGTTGAAGTTGAGAAAATATAATTTGGAGGTGTGATGAAAGAGATAAAAATAGCGCTTGTCGGTCAGCCGAATGTGGGAAAATCTCATTTGATAAACTCCATTTCGGGTGCGACTTTGCATGTCGGGAATTTCAGCGGCGTGACCGTCGAGAAAAAAGAAGTGGAATTCGAAAGGGGAGGCGTTAAGCTAAAACTGATAGACCTACCGGGGACATACTCTTTTCATGCTTATACTCCCGAAGAAGAGGTGACGAAGAAATTTTTGTTAAATGAAGAATATGACTTGATTTTAAACGTAGTGGATTCGAATCAGCTCGAAAAAAACCTCACTTTTACGTGGCAGCTTGCCGATTTGCAAAAACCGATGGTTGTCGCTTTTAATATGTATGACGAATTTGCAAGAGGCGGCGGAGAGATAGATACCGATAGATTTTATAAACTTACGAATATAATGGCTCAAAATGTCTCGGCAAAAGAGAATTTCGGGCTTGAAGAGCTTTTTGAAAAAGTAATAAAAACATACGAATTGAAAAACACTCCGAAAGTTTATTACAGCGAACTTGTCGAAGAGCAAGTGGAGAATTTGAAAAAGGTCGTTAAGGAGTGTAGATTTTCGAAAAGATTTATAGCAATAAGACTCCTTGAAGACGACGAAGACGTCTATAAAATAGTGCATGAAAAGGTGTGGTTTAGCGATCTTTTGCCTGTTTTGAAAAAAGCAAAAGACATTTTAAGAGGCGAATATGACGAAGAAGACACAAAAACGATACTTTTTGAAGAGAGATATGCTCTAAGCAAAGGAATGGTGACACAAATCGCAAAACGCCCTAAAAAAGAGACTTTGACCGAAAAAATAGATAAGATTTTGATTCATCCTATTTTGGGACTTCCTCTGTTTTTATTAATTATGTGGGCGATTTTTCAGGCGACTTTTAGTCTTGGTGCGATACCTATGGATTATATAGGAAAAGGTTTCGAGTCGTTTGCGAATTATATAGGCTCTTTGCTCCCGAGCGGTATCGTAAAAGACGCAATTACCCAAGGGGTTATACCGGCGGTGGGTGCCGTGGTGATGTTTTTACCGAATATTCTTATTTTGTTTTTGGGAATCAATCTTTTAGAACAAACCGGATATATGGCAAGAGCCGCGTATGTAATGGACGGAGTGCTCAAAAGATTCGGGCTTCAAGGAAGGGCTTTCATACCTTTGGTGACGGGATTTGGGTGTAGCGTACCGGCGTATATGGCCGCAAGAACGCTAAAAAACCCGAAAGACAGATTAATAACTATGCTTGTAATAGGCTTTATGAGTTGTGGGGCGAGACTGCCTGTTTATGTGTTGTTGGTGAGTGCGTTTTTCCCAAAAGAGATTCAAGGTAACGTAATGTTTGCCATTTATATAGGAGGAGCGCTCACCGGTCTTGTCGTGGCTAAAGTATTAAGAGCGGTACTCTTTAAAGGAGAGCCGGAACCTTTTGTTATGGAGCTTCCGAAATACAGATTTCCGAAGCTAAAATCCCTGCTTTTCGATTTATGGATAAAAACGAAACTTTATTTACAAAAAGCGGGTACTTTTATAGCGGTTGCATCGTTGCTTATTTGGGTTTTGAGTTCGTTTCCAAGAGCGGAAATTATCAAAAAATACGAAAATATGCCGCAAACCCCGCAGTTGCAGGCCAAAATGCATAAAGAGATACTTGAAAATTCGTATCTTGCGAGAATCGGAAAACTTATGGAGCCGATAACAAAACCGCTTGATTTGGGCTGGAGAGAAGACGTATCTTTAATGGCGGGGCTTGCAGCAAAAGAGAATATCGTATCGACTATGGCGGTACTTTACGGCAACGGAAGCAGCAATTCAAAAACATTAATAGAAAACATAAAAAAATCGCTTCCGTTTACGGCTGCTGTGGCTATGATTATCGTGATTATGTTTTATTCTCCGTGTCTTGCGGCTATGAGTACGTTTTGGGCTGAGGTGCCTCAGTGGGCTTGGAGACTTTTTTATACGGTCTATCCTAACGTATTCGCATATTTTGCAGCGCTTTTGGCTGTGAGTTTAATAAAATTATTCGGTGCCTAAATTTCGGGCTTTTTCTTCTTTTTCTTCAAAAAAAATTATTTTTGTGTTAAGTTTAAGGGAGACTTTAAGGTTTAGTTGATAAGATTACGAAATAGATAAAATCACTTCATTGTCAGATTGACAAGTTATCATTAGTTAATCATTTTTCATAAAAAAAGGAGATATATGTATCCGGGTATTACAGTTATAAAAAGAAACGGAAGACGCGAACCGCTTGATATTTCAAAAATCAGAAAATACACTCAAGCGGCTTGTGAAGGACTTGAGGGGGTCGATTTTGCAGAGTTAGAGCTCGATGCCAAGCTACAATTCAGAGACGGAATCACTACTGAGGAGATTCAACAAACCTTAATCAAAACCGCCGTAGATAAAATAGATATCGACAGACCGAATTGGAACTACGTAGCAGCAAGGCTGTTTTTATACGATTTGTACCATAGAGTAACCGGATTTACGGGATATAATCATCTAAGAGACTATTTCAAAAAGGGTGAAGAGGCAGGCAGAATTTTACCCGGATTGAAAGAAAAATACGACCTTGACGATTTAAACGATTACCTAAAACCCGAAAGAGACCTTCAATTTACATATCTCGGAATAAAAACGCTTTATGACAGATATATAATCAAAGACAAACAAGGACATCCTATAGAGCTTCCGCAGCAGCTTTTTATGGGTGTTGCTATGTTTTTGGCTCAGAATGAAACGAATCCCGAGAGTATTCCTCAAGAAGACAAAGACAAAGTCGATTTGAACGACCCGAAATCGATTAGAGGATATTGGGCTAAGAAATTTTACGACGTTATTTCTAAATTCGAAGTTATGGTGGCAACTCCTACTCTTAGCAACGCAAGAACCACACGCCATCAATTAAGCAGCTGTTATGTCGGAAGTATGAACGACAATATCGAAGGGATTTTTGACGATTATAAAGAGATGGCTCTTTTATCCAAATTCGGAGGAGGAATCGGTTGGGACTTTTCAAAAATAAGAGCGCTCGGTAGTTTTATCGACAATCACAAAAACGCGGCCGGAGGGGTTATTCCTTGGCTTAAAATCACAAACGACATTGCTATTGCCGTAGACCAGCTCGGTACGAGAAAAGGTGCTATTGCGGTATATTTAGAGCCTTGGCATATGGATATTTTGGACTTTTTGGATTTGAAAAAAAACAGCGGTGAAGAGAGAAGAAGAGCGCACGACCTTTTCCCGGCGCTCTGGATTCCGGATTTGTTTATGAAAAGAGTAATGGAAGACGGGCTTTGGACTCTTTTTGACCCGTACGAAACGAAAGATTTGACCGACCTTTACGGAGAAGAGTTCGAAAAAAGATATATCGAATACGAAAACGACCCGAATATCTCTAAAGAGACGATTAGAGCAAAAGAGCTTTGGAAAAAAATCCTGCTTGAATATTACGAAACGGGAAATCCTTTTCTTTGTTTTAAAGATAACGCAAACAAAAGAAACCAAAACGACCATGCCGGAATTATCAGAAGCAGTAACTTATGTACGGAGATTTTTCAAAATACGGAGCCGAATCACTATAAAGTAAAAGTGACTTTTGAAGACGAAAGCTTCGTAACATACGAAGAAGAAGAGGATGTGGAAGTTATAAGCGGCGGTGTTAAAGTAACTAAAAAAGCTAAAAAAATCACTTCTCTTGACGAAATTGACGGCAAAAAAGTATATATCGTAGAAAAAGTATCGGTCGGCGGTAAAACGGCTGTTTGTAACCTTGCGAGTATTAATCTTAGCAAAGTAAATACTCCTGAGAAAATTGCTAAGGTTGTGCCTATCGCTATTAGAATGCTTGATAACGTAATCGATTTGAACTACTATCCGGTTAGAAAAACGAAAGATACCAACTTAAGAAATAGAGCGATCGGGCTTGGTGCTATGGGTGAAGCTCAAATGCTTGCGGAAAAACAGATTTTTTGGGGAAGTGAAGAGCATTTAAGAGTGATTGACGAAATTTTTGAGGGTATCAGCTATCATGCTATCAACGCAAGCTGCGATTTGGCTAAAGAAAAAGGCGTTTATCCTGAATTTGAGGGTAGTAGATGGAGTAAAGGTATTTTACCTATCGATACGGCGAATGAAGAAGCTAAAAAACTCGTCGAAAGAGACCTCTTTAGCGCAATGCAATATGATTGGGAAGGTCTAAGAAAAAAAGTAAAAGAAGGTATAAGAAACGGATATTTAATGGCAATCGCGCCGACAAGTTCCATTTCTATTTTAACGGGTACCACTCAAACTATCGAGCCGGTTTATAAAAGAAAATGGTTCGAAGAAAATCTTAGCGGTCTTATTCCTGTGGTGGTTCCGAATCTTAGTGCCGATACGTATATGTTCTATACTCCTGCGTACGAGCTTGACCAAAGAGTTCTTGTAAAAGCGGCGGCTATCAGACAAAAATGGATAGACCAAGGGCAAAGTTTGAATATTTTCATTACTACCGACAAAGCGAGCGGAAAATATCTGCATGAAATCTATACTCTCGGATGGAAATTGGGACTAAAAAGTTTTTATTATCTAAGAAGTCAATCTCCGGAAGTAAATGAAGAAGTAATGGATAGATCGGTTGAGTGTTTCGGATGTCAGTAAGGGTGAATTAAGAAAAATTTGCGATATTATCAAAGCAGAAGTTGTCAAATGTAAAACTTATCTAACAATTTCCCGTATATTTTCGGGGGTTCTTTTTTTCCTTTTTATTTTTTTATATGAAAATTATTATCTTGATTTGTTTAGATATCATAAGTCTTATTTTGTCGTATTGTGGATTATTGTAGATTTTTTAATAGCTTTGTGGATTGCTAATTTTTTATGGATTTTTATTAAAGATTTTTTGAAGTTCTTATGCAAAAGAAAATTGAGAAAAATTTTTGGTGAAGATTATGATAAATTGAAGAAAATAATTGATATAATGTGCGTATGTTATAAAACTGAAATTAAACAGATTGATAATTTCGATTGTTATAGAGAAATAAAAAAATATTTAAAAACGGAGGAGTGAGATGCAAATAAAAAAACTTTTCAATTACAATTGTCCCGTGCATAAAGGAAGTACGACTTCTATTATTAACGGATGTACCGAAGGGATTATTAACCTAAACAAACTAAGTTATCCGTGGGCTTATAATCTATGGGAGATGATGCTTGCGAATACTTGGTTTCCAAGAGAAGTGGATTTAACGGAGGATGCAAGACAATATAGAAATCTATTGCCTGCTGAAAAAAGAATGTACGATAAAGCGCTCTCTCAGCTTATTTTTATGGATTCTATCCAAACAAACAACACTCCCGACCATGTAAACCCTTGGATTACTGCGCCTGAGGTTAATATGTGTTTGGTAAGACAAGCGTTTGAAGAAGCTCTTCATAGTCAAAGTTATGCGGTTATGGTAGATAGTATTTCTTTAAATACCGATGAAATTTACGAAATGTGGAGAGCTGATGAAAACCTAAGAAAGAAAAACGAATTCATCGGAAATGTATATGAAGAGTGGGGTGCTAAAGCTTTAAACGGAGATGACGAAGCGAAAATTTATATGATAGTGGCGAATCAAGCGCTTGAGGGAATCTATTTTTATAATGGATTTGCGGCATTTTACGTTCTTGCTCGTGCCGGGAAAATGATAGGTAGCGCTCAGATGATTAGATTTATCCAAAGAGACGAGGTAACTCATACGCTATTATTCGCAAATATTTTTAAAGAGATTAAAAAAGAGTATCCTGACCTTTTCACTCCTGAAGTTATCAGAAACATAAAAGATATGCTTTATGCTGCATATGAGCTTGAAAGAGATTGGGGATGGTATATTACTCAAGACCAGATTTTGGGAATGAGTAAGGAACTTATCGATAGATTTACAAAATATCTTGCAAATAAAAGAGCTCAAGCTATGGGGCTTGAGCTTTTATTTCCTGATGTCGGTCTTAAAAATCCTATTAGCTGGTTTGATAGTTTTAGCTCGTTTAACGACCAAAAAACAAACTTTTTTGAAGGAAATGTAGTTAATTACAGCAAAGGTAGCTTAAGTTTTGACGATTTTTAAGGGTTTCGTATGATTTTCAGACAAAAAGAGATTATTGTAAAAGCTCCCAAAAGGGGCTTTTTTTTGATTACCGATAAAATTTTAAGCTCAATTGATATTAGCGATATCAATACGGGAATGATGAATCTTTTTTTAAAACACACTTCGGCATCTTTAACGATAAACGAAAACGCTTCTCCTGATGTTAGAGTGGATATGGAAATGATTTCGAGTAAATTGGTACCCGACGGGTATGACTATAATCACTCCTTAGAAGGTCCTGACGATATGCCCGCACACTTTAAGTCTTCGATGTTCGGAGTTAGTCTTAATATTCCTATTACAAACGGAATGTTGAATTTAGGAACATGGCAGGGGATATATCTAAACGAGCACAGAGATTATCCCACAAACAGAAAAATTGTAATTTCCGTTTGGGGAGTTTAGAAGCACTCTATCGTATAATCCGCTTCTATGCTTTGTTTTAGTTTCTCTATAGGCATAGGTAGTGATTTCATAATTGTCATTTGAGGATAGTGTTTTTTTATTTGAATGTTTTTTGCAAAGCAGTGAAGTTTCAGTTTTTTTGAGAGTTCGTTTTGTTTGTTTTGAATTTGTAAGTAAGCTTGTAGTTTTAGGTTTTTATCCATTTGCTCTTGCTCTTTTGGAGTAAGTGCGAATCTTAGATTTTGGATTGTAATAATTCCTTTGATTTTAGGAAAAACATCCGAGAATTTTTTGGTTTGAGTACGTGGAAAAGTGCATTGTGCGTGAATATGAGAATTATACCCCTCAAAAATTCTAACGTCTCCTTTGTATTTATATACCGGATTAATACTGTACGTCACTTTTTGACAATAAGGTCTCAAAACTTTTATGTTATTTGCCGCCGAATCGATTGCGTTTTGCATTTTCTTTTGAGAATTATCGATATTTAGGATAACTTTTATAGAAGACGGATTTGCTTCTTTTGTGATAACAACTTTATCTTTGATTTCAAGTGCAAAAAGTGTCAAAGTAGACAACCCCATAACGATTAACTTTTTCATCCCTTCTCCCTTTTATAATATAATAACGAAAAAATTATATAAAAAAAGGATTGATAGTGCAAATTATCGACTTTAACGAAATTGAAAGCAAAGAACGCTATAAACTTATGGCCGGCAATATAATCCCGCGCCCGGTTGCTTGGATTGTGACTGAGAATAATGGAATTATTAACGTTGCGCCTTTTAGTTATTTTACGGGAGTGTCTTCAAAACCTCCTCTTTTAATGGTAAGCATAGGGCGCAAAAAACCTACGATCGACGAGCCAAAAGATACTTTTAAAAACATAAAAGAGACAAAAAAAGCAAGCGTTTGTCTTGTACCTATCGAGATGTATGAGACTATGGATAAAACGGGAGAAGTATTGCCTTCAAACATCAGCGAAGCGGAAAAATTCGGTATCGAGCTTGAGAGAATCGACGAAAATTTCCCGCCTATCGTAAAGGGCTGTAAAAGAGCTTTTTTGTGCGAACTTTACGGAACGTTTGAAAATGAAGAGATGGCGACGATTCCTTTCTTTTTGAAAATAGAAAAAATGATAATTGACGGGGATTTCGAGCCTGTTGCGAGAGTCGGCAAAGGATACGCAAGGCTTTGCGATATTGAGGATAAAAAATGAATGCGAATAAAATAGTCTGTGTCGGAAGAAATTACGTAGAGCATATTAAAGAATTAAACAACGAAATGCCAAGCGAGCCGGTATATTTTATGAAGCCTTTTAGCAGTGTGAGTGAGGATATCGTACTTCCTGGGTATTCTCCTATGCATTATGAGGGTGAGATTTGTTTTTTGATAGGGGATAGGTTAAAAGTCGGTTTCGGGTTTGATTTTACGCTTCGTGAAATACAAAGCGAGCTAAAGAAAAAAGGACTTCCTTGGGAGAGGGCAAAAGCTTTTAAGGGAGCTGCTGTTTTTAGCGATTTTGTGGAATTTGAAAATATAGAAGATTTGGGACTTGAAGTTTATAAAAACGATGAGCTTATTCAAAAAGCAGACGTTTCTTTGATGATGTTTAAACCTTGGGAGTTGTTCGAAGATATCGATAAGATTTTCGGTTTAAACACAGGAGATATCGTAATGACCGGCACTCCTAAAGGTGTCGGGCTTGTGGAAGAGGGTGATGAATTCGAGGGTAGGATTTTGGAAAAAGGCAGGGTGATAGTCTCTAAAAAATGGAAAGTCAAAAAGTGAAAAAAATACCGATAAGCGAGATTTTTTATTCGATTCAGGGTGAGGGCAAATACTGCGGAACGCCGAGTGTTTTTGTAAGAGTCGGCGGGTGCAATCTGAGATGTCCCGGGTTTGGAGATAAGGGGTGTGATAGTTATTATGCTGTGGATAAAAGGTATCAAAAAGAGTGGGAATTAAAAAGTATCGAAGATATAAAAACTGAAATAAAAAAATACCTGAAATTCGACCCTCATCTTGTGATTACGGGTGGGGAGCCTACTCTTTATTTTAAAGAGCTTTATCCTTTAATCGAGTGGTTTGAGGGGCAAATAACGATAGAAACAAACGCGACTATCGATATAGATTTTGAAAAATTTCCGGCTTATAAAAAAGTCGCTTTTGCCATGAGCGTAAAACTATCCAATAGCGGCGAAGAGTATAATAAAAGAGTCAAAAAAAACGTCATAAAATCATACGCTAAAAACGCAAAAAAAAGCTTTTTTAAATTCGTAATCGACAAAGACTTGAAAAAAGAAATCGAAGATATTACAAAAAATATCAACCTTTCTATCTATTGTATGCCTCTTGGCGCTACAAAAGAGGAGCTTGAAAAAAACGCACCTTTCGTTTTTGAATTTTGCCTCAAAAACGGCTACAGATATAGCGATAGAATCCACATAAGGCTTTTTGGGAAGAAAAAAGGGGTTTGATTTTGTCCGCTTATTTTCTTCTATTTTTTGAAAAGTAACTTCGATACATTGGAGTAACTCTTTGCTTAAAATTTCACATTTTTGCTAAAATCACATAAAAAAGGCATTTTGTGATAATCAGAAAACTTTACAAATTCGAAAACGCTCATATAGTCAGAAACTGCACGAGTAGGCGTTGTAGTCGCTCGATTCACGGGCATAGTTATAAAGTCGAAGTGAAATTAAGCAGTAATTTTTTGGATAAAGGTCAAATGGTTTATGATTTCGGACTTATGAAGCTTAGTATCAAAGAGCTTATCGATAGTTTCGATCATGCTATTACTATTTGGAGCGAGGATAATGAAGAGTATAAAAATTTCGCTAAAAAATTTAGCGAGAGGTGGATTGAGCTGCCTGTAAATCCGAGTGCCGAGCAGTTTAGTAGGGTCTTTTTTTTGATAGTGGATAGAGTGCTTGAGTGTATGGAATTCAGAAACGAAGAAAAAGAGGTAAAAGTCCATTCGGTAGTGGTGCACGAAACGGATACGGGGTATGCCGAGTGTTTTAGGGAGGATGCTTATAATTTTAAAAATATGGGTGAGATTAGGCTTGAGGATATCGTTTTTAGCGATAGAATAAAAGAGGAATGGAGTGATAAGAATCTTTGGGATAAACTTTTGAAAAAAGAGAAGCTCACTCCTCCGAGCGAGGTTTGATTTTTATTGTAAATTTTGCGCCTTTTTTTGTATTTTCTACGTCTATGGTTGCGTTCATTTTCTCTTCTAAGATGATTTTAGTCATATAAAGCCCAAGACCCGTGCCTTCTTTTTTGGTGGTGAAATATGGCTCGAAAATTTTGTCTATTATCTCTATCGGAATTCCTCCTGCGTTGTCTTCTATTTCTATTGTTATAAAGTCGTCTTGTTTTAGTGAGATTTTTATCTCTTTGTTTTTCGGATTTTTTTGGTTTAGGGCGTCTTTTGCGTTTGAGATTAGGTTGATTAGTAGCTGTTTTAGGGTGTTTGGGTAGCCTTTTAGGGTGATGTTTCGGGTGTTTAGTTTAATTTTTATGTTTGATTTTTGAAGCTCGGCTTGGCATTCGTCTATTGCCAAGTCGATTATCTCTTTTAGGTTGAATGTTTTTTTGTTTTCTTTTATTTTGAATATCTCTTTGAAGTCGTTTATCGTATTTATCATATACTCGATTTGTTTTTTGGAGTTGGTTTCGTATTGTTTTAGTGCTTTTTCGTCCAATTTTCCAAGTTTGTACTCTTTTATAAGTAGTTCGTTTAGGGCTTTTAGGGTGCTTAGGGGTTGTTTCCATTGGTGAGCTATTATGCTTATCGCTTGGTTGATTTGATTTAGTTTCGAATCTCTTAGGCGTTTTAGTCTTTTTAGGGCTTGTTCTTTTTTGAGGATTTCTCTTTTTAGTTTTCTATTGATTGTATGCAGATAGATTAAAAAAGCGATGATGATAGTAAACAGCAAAGCAATAAAAATCATAGTTTTTTTATCGAAAATTACTATTTTTTCTTTTATGTAACCCCATTTTAGTTTTAGGGCTTTCATTTTATCTTGCGGGATTGAGTTTAGGGCTTTTGATATTATGATATTCAAAACGGGCTCTTTTATGTTCGTTGCGATTTTTAGGTAGTAGTTGTAGTTTAGATTAAAAGCCGGGAAAATGTCGTTTAGGTTGTGTTTTTGGATGTAGTAATTCGCTCTTACGGTTTCTGCTATAGCGGCCGAGACTTTTTTTGAATTGAGAAGTTTTAAAGCTTCAAGCTCGCTGTGTGTTTGTATGAGACGTATTTGAGGGTATTTTGCTTGGAGATATTCGCTAATGGCGCTTCCTTTTGTAACGGCGACTTTTTTGCCGAAAAGCTCTTTTATTGAATTTATTTTTTTGGCGTTTATGTTTTCTAAGACCATATTTTGTTGGATAAGTACGGTATCGGTAAAATGGAGATAATTTAATCTCGAAGGTGTCTTTTGTGCGGCAAATACTATATCGATTTCTCCTTTTTTTGCGGAATTGATAAGGTCGCACCAGGTGTGATAATAGACGTATTTGAATTTAACGTGAAGTTTGTTTTCCAAAGTTTTGAAAAGATCGATAAAAAAACCTTGATATCCGTTTTTTGTTTTTAGAATTTGATTCGGGATTTGGGTGATACCTATGGTGATTATTTTTTTGTTGTTTAGCCATGAGCGTTCTTGTTTATTTAGAAAAAGTGTTGAGGCAAAAAGTATGGTTGAGAGTAAAAAAATTATAAGCGCTCTGATTTTTCACCCTTTTTTATCGGGTATTATATAAAAAAAGAGGAGAAAAAGAGAATTATTTTAGGATAACTCTTGCGTTTATAGGTTGAAGAGGTCTGTTGTTTTTACCCATAACTTTTTCGAAAGCTTTAATTTGCTTTTCGCTAACTTCTACAGGTTGTTTAAGAACGAACCATCTCACTCCCTCACTACAAGGAGGTGTCGTAAGAGACCCGTTGAATCTGTAGTATTCAAGACTTTTCGGTAATAGGTCTTTTGCTTTTAGGTTTGCCGGGCATAGGTTGTTTTTTACTCCCGGTTTTTTAGGCATATTATCTACTAATTTTTGAAGTGCCGGGTTGTATTTTCCTATTTTGAACATAACCGCCACTACCGCAAGTTCTCCGTCTTTTGTAGAGTGAACGAAATGCGCTTCCATAGGGAAGTATTCTCTGTTGATAGTGTTTTCGCTTGGTGTGTGGAAGTGGAATTGTAATAATTTAAATTCTTTTCCGTCGATATAAAGTTTCGCTCCGTCTTTCATTTCGGCTTTTACCGTATGGCCGTTATTTAGGAATGTTTTGGCTTTTACGTCGTAATAGATGTTTAGAGGTGTAAGTGTTGCGCTAACGGCACCGCTAACGTCGATTGGAGATTGGTTTTTTCCGATTTTACACATAATGTATTCTTTTTTCAAATCTCCCCAATATTCAGGTCCGGTTTTTCCGCTGTAACTCCAAGTACCGTGTGCGTAGTTGCTTGCCATAAGCGTACCTGCCGTCATTGCAGATATCGCAAGTGATGCTAATAATTTCTTCATAGAAACTCCTTTTAAAAATTTTTTCGGTAGGGAAATGATATTAAGTTACGTGTAAACGTAATGTAAACAATTTATAATATAAGAAAAAATAATAAGAAATAAATTTTTTCGATAGAAAAAGTTATAACAATATAAATGAACTAAAAATTTTAAAAAACTTGACAAATAAATACTCAAAATATATAATTATAAAAAACTAAATAAGGAGACATTATGATTACTGAGCTAAGACGCGCACAACTTCTCAATACTTTGGTATTCGAGACATTGGGACAACCTGAAAAAGAGAGAGAATTTAAGATTAAATCTCTTAAAAAGTGGGGATTTGATTTGGTTTTTGGTAAAAAAGACGGAGAAGAGACGTATTTTGCCGCAGCTGATAAGAAAGCGGGAGATAAATATACCGAAAACGACGTAGAACACGAGGTGGTGGAAGTATTAAGCGAACTGCCTAAAAATAAAAAAATGTTTGCAAAAATAGAAATGATTGAAGGAAAAGCACACTTATACGTTTATCTAAGAGAAGATGATATCGATACGCCGATACTTCATATTCCGGCGGGTGAGATATTGCTTGCGTTTTTGAAAAAACACAAATTCATTCATATCATTGAAGCCCTAAGAAATATAGGGAGTGCCGCAAATCTTGTAAAAAAACACGGAGACGAAGGAAAACCACTGCCTTTTGAAGAGTTGCCGCCGGTACCGAGAAGATTTTTAAGAGATGCAAAAAAAATAGAAAAAGAGATGGGATTCGGGAGAATCGCACTTGCATATTTCGGAGAAAATAAAAGCGGTGAGGCGAGATATTGGATGGAGTGGATGGTGCCTACAATCGCACTTTTCGATGAAAAAATTTCCCAAAAAATAGATAAAGCCCTGGCTGAATTCAAGTAAGGAGTGAGTATGCTTATATTTTGGAGCGGGACTTCTTTTGAAAAGAACGGATTTTTAGAAGACGAAAACGGAAAATTTATCCCGAGAAACGCTATTTTGGAAGCGCTTGAGAGTGCTGTTGTGTTTTATTACATCAAAAAAGACAAAGAACTTGAGAGACTTGTCACAAAATATTTGATGGAAAAACCGAAACTAAAAGAAATCAGCAAAGAAGTTAAAAAAAGAGTTTTTGAAAAATATCCGGTGCTTGATGGAATCGAAATTCCCGAAAAAATCTATTTACCTGAAGAGAATATTTCAAACGAGCTTGTAAAAGTATTCGATTTGGAGAAAAAAGAGTTTACGAAAAGTTTTCATATGGATGTTTTCAAAGGCGTGCTTGAAGATGTGAAAATAAAATCTCAAAATTTGGAAAAAATCAAAAACGCTTGTAAATCTTACGCAAGAGCACTTGCTGAATATGAGCACAAAGCTCTTAAAGATACTGAGTTTGAAGATTTGATGGTTGAGATTCAAAATAATATTGCAAACGAGTGGGAAATTCCTATTCGTGTAGGGCATTGGACAAATACGCCTTATAAAGGTGATTTATTGTTTTTCTGGAGAGTTAAAGAGGTGAGAGATTATCTTTTGAAACATTTACATATTGACATTCGTCCAAAAGATGTGCTATATTTACCGCGTACAAATGAATTCCTCGGATGGGGAGAAATAAAGGATTAAAATGTCAATAAAAGTTGCGGTACCTGTAAAAGATGAAAGTTTGGAGATTGTAACAAGAACGGGAAGAGCTCCGTTTTTTGCAATTTTCGAATTTGACGGAAATGAATTCAAACTTTTAGGATTGAATGAAAATACTCATGCAGGAGAGCATGAGCACGAACACGGACATCAAGAAGAACATACGGCAGATGAGGTAGAACATCATCACAAACACGTAAAAGCGAGCAAAGTTGATGACTGTGATTATATCGTTGTAAGGGCTCTTGGTCCTAATATGGAAGACGCTTTGAAACTTGCGGGTGTGAAGATTATAAAAGTTAGTAAAAAAGACGGCGAAAAAGCGCCGGAAGTTTTGGAAAAAGTTAAGGAGCAGTTGAAATGAGAGTTGTAATTCCTACATCCACTCCCGACGGACTTCTTGCAAAAAGGGGTGCGCATTTCGGGAAAGCTCCTTTTTATGTTATCGTAGATATCGAAAACGGAGAAATAAAAGACGTAAATTTCACTCAAAATCCCGGTCACGCCGGCGGAGCATGCGGTAATGCCGTAATGAATATCAAAAATTTGGGAGCTGATACTTTAATAGTTGTGGGTATCGGTCACAGACCTCTTGAAGGTTTTAAACAAGCCGGTATAAAAGTGTATTATGACGACGTATCTCCTACTGTCGAAGAAGCTATCAACAGACTTTTAAGCGGAGAGACTCAGGAGATAAGACCTGAGAACGCTTGCGGGGTTCATTAACCCCTTTTTATTTTAACGTAATCGTATTTTCCCAAATTCCGTGAATGTTACATCCCGCAACGGCAGTTAGTTTTTTAACTCCGTCAAGTTTTACTTTATATGCCGCATAACCCATTGCTTTTCCCGGTTCGAAGAGAGTTCTTGCTACAAGTTTTCCGTCTGCGTTTAATTCGATAAAATCTATCCAGTGATTATCGGTACTCGGATGAATAATCCCTTCTTGCCCGAGAGTAATTTCTACAAGAGTATATCCGTTAGTGTCTTTCGGTCCGATTTTGATGTCAGGAGTATGTTTAAGCTGACCTTTTGTAGGGTTTTTTGAGTCTTTTTTATATTTTTCTCTGTTTTTGATGCCTTCTCTATATTTTCCGTAAACATCAGTTTTTTCTTCTTTGTATTCGCTTGCACTTAGAGTTGTAGCTGCTGCCAATGCTCCTAATGCTCCGATTTTTAGTGCTTTTCTTCTATCCATAATAGTCCTTTTAAGATTATTTTTGTCTTATTATAGTGGAAAAATATTATTAAGTCAAATAAATTTTTGAATAATAAGAAAAACTAATAGATATGATAAGATGAAAAAAGGAATAGAATATTTATGAAAGCTCAGATAAACTTTGGAGTTATTAAGAAATCTAAGCGCTATAACGTTTGCAAGAGAACTTATCAAAAGTCCGTTTCCTGCGACGTTCACTCCGTAAGCAATTGCTACGTAATCGTTTGAAAAATGTGTCATAAAAATCGCCGCCGGGACGTTTGAGATGAATTGAGATAATACCACGCTTATATTGAATACGTTTATAAAGTCGGTTTTAAACGAGTGCATAATATCTTGGATGCTTTGGAGTTTTGCTAAGAGAGAAAAATCAATAAACATTATAATAAACGTAAAAATTAAAAAATAATCGAATTTTAAAAAAACTTCATTTTGTTTGCTGAAAAGATAAAACGAAATTATAATAATCAAAGCGTATCTTACTAATGAATTTTCAAGTGCGAAAATAAATATCAAAAATAGTATGATTGATGAAAAAAACAGAAATTTATCCACTTTTACTTTTTCTTTTAGTTCTATTTCTAATGTTTTAGGTTTGAAAAGTAAAAAAACGAAAATAAAAAGTAACACCAATTCCGGCACAACGATAAAGCTCATAGTTTTTATGAAATCCAAAACTCCGATATCCATTTGTCTGAATAAAAAAAGATTTTGAGGATTGCCAAAAGGTGTTAGTGCGCTTCCGACATTTACCGCTATGGCTTCGAAAATTATGAGTTTTGTGAGGTCGTTTTTTATTTGAGATGAAAAAGCGATAGTTAGAGGTACTAAAATAAAAAGAGTAATGTCGTTGGTCAAAAACATGGATAAAACCAAAGCAAGAGAGATAAAAGCAATCGCAAGTCTTCTTTCGTTTTTGAATTTATCTATGGTTTTGATAGCAAGAAAATCGAAAAATTTTGAAATTCTAAGTGCCGTAGTTATTAATAAAAGCGCTATTAAAGCTCTGAGTGTTGCAAAATCTATCGAGGATATTATTTCGTTAAGAGTGGGCTTTAGCTTAAAATAAAGAGGAAAAAAGAGGGCTAAGAAAATAAAAAAAAGCCACTCTTTTTTTAATAATTTCATCCTAATACCGTTACTTTATCTCTATCCACGTCACAAACGTTCGGGATTTTTGTAGGGTCTAATTTTAAAGATTCGTTGTCGATTTCTACGATGTTTTTGTTTAATATATGTTTTGCGACCTCTTTTGCGGCGTTTAGAGAGTGCATATAGCAGCTGCCGCATTGATAAATATTGGCTTCGGGGATATCGTTTGTATTTAGGATGTCTTGCATTGATTTTTTAAAAGCGTCTATGATTTCTTGGGTTTTAGGCTCACCTATTACGCTCATATAAAATCCCGTACGGCATCCCATAGGAGAGATATCGATGATTTCGTAGTTTGGTAGATTGTCTCTCATATATCCGGCAAAGAGATGTTCTAAGGTATGCATCGCTTTTTCGCTGATGATTTCTTCGTTCGGTTTTGCAAATCTAAGGTCATATACCGTTATAACGTCTCCTTTTGGAGTTTTTACTTTTTTTGCTACTCTCACTCCTGGTGCTGGCATTTTTACGTGGTCTACTAAAAAGCTATCAAGCATTGGCATGGTCTTTTCCTTTTTTAAAGTAAATATTGTGAAAAAAAATCTTTTTTCTACTGTATTTTATCATAAAATATAGTAAAATTTCAGTTCAAATCCTCACCTCTCAATCCTTGGTAGGGTTGCAAGCGTAGCTTGTTAACGGGGAGGGAGGCTAAACCCGAAACCAAGAAAAAAATAATTCAAGGAGAACAAATGGCGTGTAACGTAACAATGAAAGATTTATTAGAGTGTGGTGTACATTTCGGACATCAAAAGAGAAGATGGAATCCGAAAATGAAAAAATATATTTTCGGTGTGAGAAAAAACATTTATATTATCGACCTTCAAAAAACTCTTAGACATATCAAATATGCTTGCAACGTAGTAAGAGACGCTGCAGCTGAAGGTAAAACTATCCTATTCGTAGGTACAAAAAAACAAGCTGTAGATGCTATTAAAGAACATGCGGAAAGAGCCGGAATGCCGTATGTAAACCACAGATGGCTCGGTGGTATGCTTACAAACTTCCCAACAATTCAAAAATCAATCAGAAAACTTGAAATCATCGAAAAAATGCAAGAAAGCGGACAAGTTAATCTTTTAACTAAAAAAGAGAGACTTATTCTTGAAAGAAGAAGAGCGAAACTTGAAAAAGTACTTGGTGGTATCAGAAATATGAAAAAACTTCCTGATATGTTATTCATTATCGATACTGTAAAAGAAAAAATCGCAGTTGCGGAAGCAAACAAACTCGGTATTCCTATCGTAGCACCTGTTGATACAAACTGCGACCCTGACGTAATCGATTATCCGATTCCAGGAAATGACGACGCTATCAGAAGTGTAAATCTATTCTGTAAAACTATTGCGGATGCGATTATCGAAGGTAAAGAAATGGCTGAAAGTGCTGCTGAAGAAGCGCCTGTAAGCGAAGAAGAAATCGCAAACGAAGTAAAAGAAATCAAAGAAGAAGCTGCGGCTGAAAGCAAAACTGAAGAAGAAATCAAAGAAGAAATCGAAGAAATCAAAAAAGAGGAGGCGTAATATGGCGAATATTACAGCAGCAATGGTAAAAGCGCTAAGAGATAAAACCGGCGCTGGTATGATGGATTGTAAAAAAGCTCTTGTAGAAGCAAACGGAGACGAAGAAAAAGCGGTAGAAATCCTAAGAAAAAAAGGTCTTGCAAAAGCAGCTAAAAAAGCTGACAGAAACGCGGCTGAGGGTAGAGTTGAGATTTATTTGACTCCTGATTACAAAAAAGGAAGCATCGTAGAAGTTAACTGTGAAACCGACTTCGTTGCTAAAACTGACGAATTCGTTGAATTTACAAAAGAAATCGTTAAAACTATCAACGTAAACGATATCGACGATGTAAATGCTTTAATGGGTACATCATTCGGAAGCGGAACTTTTGAAGAAGAATTAAAAGTAAAAATCGCTAAAATCGGTGAAAATATCGTTGTTAGAAGAATGGCGACTATCAAAGCTCCTGAAAACGGAATCGTAAACGGATACATCCACGCTGGCGGTAGAGTAGGTGTACTTGTAGCGGCAGCATGCGACAAACCTGAAACTTGCGAAGCTATTAAAGATACTTTAAAAGATATCGCAATGCATATCGCAGCTATGAAACCTCTATATTTAAACCCTGAGAGCGTACCGGCTGACGTTATCGAAAAAGAAAAAGAAATCGCAAAAGAACAACTTCTAAAAGAAGGTAAACCTGAGCAAGTTATCGATAAAATTATCCCAGGTAAAATCAAAAAATACTTCCAAGAAGTATGTTTGACTGAACAAGAATACGTAAAAGCTGAGAAAAAAGAAAGCGTAGCGGAAGCTCTAAGCAAAGCTGCAAAAGCTGCCGGAGGAGAGGCTAAACTTGTTGATTTCATCAGATTCGAAGTTGGTGAAGGTCTTGTTAAAAACGCATGCAACATGGCTGATGAAGTTGCAAAAGCTTTAGGAGAGTAATCTCTCCTTTTTTTGCTATAATTTTGCAAAAAGGCAAATATGTTAATAGCAAAAAACTTATCTCATTCTTTTGACTATCTTCTTTTTGAAAACGTAAATCTTCAAATAAATCCAAAAGATAAAATTGCAATAATCGGTAGTAGCGGTAGCGGAAAATCCACACTTCTTCATATTTTATCGGCGCTTTTAAAACCTCAAAACGGCATAGTGGAGTATGAAGGAAAAGATATCTATTCGATAAGTGAAAAAGAGCTTATAGAAATAAGAAAAAAAGAGTTCGGGATAATTTTTCAGTTTCATTATCTTTTTAATACTTTTACCGCTCTTGAAAATCTTCAAGCTGCGGCGATTTTAGCACAAAGAGAAGTTGATATGAAACTGCTTGAGAGACTGAAAATCAAAGATGTTATCAACCAAAACATCCAAACCTTAAGCGGTGGACAGCAGCAAAGGGTAAGTATAGCAAGGGTGCTTACAAAACATCCGAAAATAATTTTTGCCGACGAACCTACCGGAAATCTCGATAAAGAAAACGCAAACGAAGTAATTGACGTATTGTTTGAATATTGCGACGAAAATAATGCGGCACTTTTGACCGTTACTCACGATTATGAGATTGCGAAAAGATTTGAAAGAGTTTATGAATTAAAAGATAAAAGGCTTAATATTTGGAAATAATCAATTGGCTAACTCCTGTCAATGTCGTAACTTTTTTGCTGCTTTTTATTAGAATCAGCTCTTTTTTGTCTTTTATGCCCTTTTTTAACTACGTAAATATTCCGATGAGCGCTAAAGCGGCTCTTAGTATTTGGCTTAGCGTGCTATTTTTCCCAATCGTGCCGAAAATTACTTTTGAGATTAATCTTTTGAATTTAATGCTGGCGATTTTTAATGAGGTGGCTTTTGCTTTTTTTGTGGGGATGGCGCTTCAGCTTATTTTTGATATCTTAAAATACGCGGCCGAGCAGATAAGTTTTGTCATGGGTTTTACTATGGCAAACGTAATAGACCCGAATTTCGGTACCCAATCCACAATCCTTTCTCAATTTTTCACATGGGTTGCTATTCTTGTTTTTTTAAGTTTGGGAGGGGATCATCTTGAGATTTTGTTTATGTCAAAAACATTCGAGTCTTTGCCTTTCGGGGCTTTTTTTAATTATCACAACGTTTATGAATATTTTGTCGTTTATATGGGAAAATATTTTATGATTGGAATCGGGCTTGCTTTTCCGATTTTGGCTATTTCTTTGATGAGTGACATAATTTTCGGAATGATTATGAAAACTATGCCGCAATTTAACTTGTTGGTTGTAGGGTTTCCTATCAAAATCGGTATCTCTTTTATCGTTTTGATTGTTATTTTATCAAGTATGATGAACGTATTTTCGAACGAAATAGCCCAAGCTTTTAGGGCTATTATGCATTTTATCGGCTGAGTCTGTAGGGAGTTGAGATAACTTTTAGTTTTTTAAAGAAATTTTCGAATTCGGAGATTAATGTTTTGTCTGTTTCTATCAAGATATATTCGTAATTTTTAAAAAAAGCCGAATAAGAATAGTTCGCACTTCCGATTACGAGATATTTATCGTCGATTATACTCATCTTGACGTGCATCTTCGCTCTATCTCCGTTTTTGTATCTTTTACCGCTTAAAAGCAGTACTTTTATATTTTTTATTGCTGCGAGATTGGGAATGACGCTTCTTCTGAATTTGGCTTCTTTTTTATCGGCGATAATAGTAATTTTCACACCTTTTTTTGCCGCGATTTTTAAAGCTCTTGCCAATTTTTTGTTTGTGAACGTGTAGATTGTGATTTTTATGTTTTGGTGAGCGTGAGAAAATAACTCGCTTAATCTTTTTTGAGCGATTTCTCCGTCCATTGGCATAAAATATACCTCTTTTGCAAAGAGAATAGTGGCAATAAGTAGGATAATCTTTTTCAAATTCGCCCTTTTTTACTATAATTATATTAAAAAAGGCCGGTCTATGAAAATTCTTCTATTTTCCAATAATCCAACCATCCAAAAACTTTTCACCCTTAGTGCCGAAAAAAAAGGCGACGAAGTAGAAATAGGTACCAGCGATTATATGCCCGAGGGTAAATTCGATATCGTTTTTATCGACAAAGATATCTTAACGGATGAGTTTTTAAAAGAGTTAAAAGAGATTTATCAAGCGAAATACGTTTTGATTTTGAGTAAAAATGACGAGAAAGTTCCCGGGTTTGATAGCTATCTTTTTAAGCCGTTTTTGCCTACGGATTTGATCGATTTTATCGACAATCTTCAAAAAGATGAGACTTCAAGTGATTCGGAAGAGATTAATATCGACGATTTAAGTGACGATATGGATATTGAAAGCTTTGATGAAAATTTGGAAGATATCGGGGATTTGGACGATTTGGATTCGCTTGAGGATTTGGATGAGCTTGGAGGACTTGAGGAAGTAGAGGGGCTTGACGATTTGGAAGAGGATAATGACTTTTTGGTCGAAGAAAACGACTTGGATAACGAAGTCGAGGAGAAAGACGAAGAAGAGGAATTTTTGATTAACGAAGACGAACTTGTCGAAGATATAGAAAAAATCGAAAATGAGGAGGAAACTTTGGATAAAGTCGAAGAAAAAGCTCTTGAAGAGGAAATGGAAGTAAAAGAAGAGGTTGATGAAGATTTTGTAGATGAAAATTTTGATGTGGAAGACTTAGAAGAGCTTCAAGAAGATAGTGAGCTGGATAAAGATAACGAAGATGTTGATGACGTTATGGTCTCTTTGGATGAAATTGAAGAAGAATCAACTACACAAGAGAGCGAAAATATAGACGATTTGCTTGAGGATGAAAATTTAGCGAATGAAGACGAAGAAATTGAAGAAAAAATTGAAGAATTCGAAGCGATTGACGAGACGGTAATGGATGACGAGCCTATCGAAGAGCCTGAAACTAACGAGTCTCAAGAAAGCGCGGAAGAATTCGACGAGCTTGAGAATTTGGATGAAAGCGAACTTGCAAAAGCTCTTGGAGAAGATATAGAAGAGACGCCTGAGAGTGAAGAAACTCCTGAAATAGAAGAGTCTGCGGCAATAGAAAACGAGCCGAAAATCGAAGAATTCGCTAAAGACGAGCCGAGTCTTGAAGAAAAAACTCTTGGAAATATCTTAAATATCAATTGGGAAGAGCTTAAAAAAGCAAAAGCAAAAGTTACCATAACAATAGATTTCGGAGGCTAAGATGGATTATCTGAAAGTAAAGGGAAGTATTTTAGTCGTATCGGGTCCGAGCGGTAGTGGGAAGACTTCTTTAGCAAGAGCGGTTTGCGAAGAGCTTGGGGATAAGGCTTATTTTAGTATCTCTACGACAACTCGTCCGATTAGAGACGGAGAAAAAGACGGAGTTGATTATTTTTTCGTAACTAAAGACGAATTTTTAGAAGATGTGGAAAAAGGTTATTTTCTTGAATGGGCCGAAGTGCACGGAAATTTTTACGGAACGAGCAAAATTCAGATAAATAAAGCCTTGGATGAAGGTAAAATCGTATTTTTGGATATTGACGTTCAAGGACACGAAGCGGTTAGAAAAGCGTATCCGGATGTAGTAACGAGCGTATTTGTAACTACAAAAGATAAGCATACGTTGATTGAAAGACTCAAAAACAGAGGAACGGAAACTGAAGAGACTCTGAAAGTCAGAATGATAAACGCACTTCATGAAATGAAAAAAATTCCGGAATACGACTATCTTTTGATAAACGACGATTTTGAAGTGGCGAAAGAATTTTTAAGAAGTGTGGCTATTTCATCTTTAATCAAAACGAGCAAATACGAACTTGATAAATTTATAAATCATTGGAAAGGGAGTGAATGAAAAAAAGAGTTGCCGATATTTTTAAAGACCATTTAGGAGAACATCCTCCGATTAACAAACCCAAACAAAAAGAGTTCGGGCATTATGCGGTGCCTGTATTTAAATATGCCAAAATGAACAAACAAAATCCTGTGGAATTTGCAAAAAATCTATGTGAAAAACTTGGGAAGTGCGAAGAATTCGAAAGTGTAGAGCCTCTAAGCGGATTTGTGAATATAAAACTTAGTGATAAATTTTTGGACGAATTCGCAAATAGGGTATTGGAAGAAAAAGAAAATTTTGCAAAAGGCGAAGGAAAAGAAAAAATCTTGCTTGAATACATCTCAGCAAACCCTACCGGACCATTGCATATCGGACATGCAAGGGGTGCGATTTTTGGGGATGCTCTTACAAGAATCGGGCGTCATGTAGGGTATGACGTAGTGACAGAATACTACGTAAACGATGCGGGACGTCAGATAACGCTTCTTGGGCTTTCGGTTTATCTTGCGGCGCGTGAGATTTTGGGACTTGAAGTCGAGTGGCCGGATGAATACTACAGAGGCGAATATATTAAAGATTTGGCAAAAGAAGCAATAGAGGAATTTGGAGAAGATTATTTTAAAAATCCTGTGGAAATTGTAGAAAATGAAGGCAAAAAAGAAGCGAAATTCGAAGATGAGAGGTTAAGTCTTTGGGCTAAAGATAAAATGCTTGAAGAGATAAAAAGCGATATAAAAGCCCTAAACGTGACGCCTTTTGATAATTGGGTTAGTGAGAGAAGTCTTTATAAATACTGGGATGAGGTTAGAAAAATCTTAGAAGAACACGGCGCTTTGTATGAAAAAGACGGAAAAATTTGGCTTAAAAGTAGCGAATATAAAGATGAAAAAGATAGAGTGGTAGTAAGAGAAGACGGAAGACCTACATATTTGGCCGGTGATATTATCTATCACTGGGATAAATTCAAAAGAGGATTTGATAGATACATCAATATCTGGGGAGCGGACCACCACGGATATATTGCAAGGGTAAAAGCGGCTATCAAGTTCTTGGGATTTGAGCCGGAAAAACTTGAAATACTTTTGTCTCAAATGGTAAAACTTCTAAAAGGCGGAGAGCCTTACAAGATGAGTAAAAGGGCCGGAAATTTCATCTTAGTAAGAGATGTTGTGGAAGATGTTGGGGCGGATGCTCTTAGATTCGTATTTTTAACCAAAAAAGCCGATACTCATCTGGAATTTGACGTTGACGATTTAAACAAACAAGACGCAAGCAACCCGAGTTATTACGTTAATTACGCTCATGCAAGGGTTAGAAGTATTTTCAGAAACAAAGGCATTGATTACGATGACGTAAAAAATGTGGAGCTTAAAGATTTGAGCGAAGACGAAAAAGATTTGCTCTTTTTAGCTCTTCAAATTCCTTATGTTTTGGAAGATGCGTTTAGTGCAAGAGAGCCTCATAGACTAACAAACTATCTTATCGATTTGGCAAGTGAGTTTCATAGTTTTTATAATAAAAACAAAGTTATCGGAAGTGAAAGAGAAGATATTAGACTTAAAATCTTAGCGGTTGTCGGAAGTATAATTAAACTCGGGCTTTCATTACTTGGAATTACGGCTAAGGAGAAAATGTAGTGCAAAAGGCTATGATTAGCGAGTGTATGCTTGGGGTTCCATGTAGGTACGACGGCAAATCAAAGCCTTTGCCTTTGGAAATCATAGAAAAACTAAAAGAAAAGTACGAGCTTATTCCTTTTTGTCCGGAAGCTTTTGCGCTTCCGACTCCTCGTCCTCCTGCGAGATTCATAGGAGATAAGATTATCGATATAAACGGAGTTGATAAAACGGATGCGTTTTTAAAAGGTGCGAAAGAAGCCCTTAGAATTTGCAAAGAAAATAATATTAAGGTTTTTATTGGAAAAGAGAAATCTCCAAGTTGTGGTGTTAAAAAAACAAGTGCTTATATTAACGGATGCGAATGCAAATGCGACGCACCCGGGCTTACGAGTAAAATACTAAAAGAAGAGGGAATCGAGCTTATTAGCGAGTGGGATTTAACCTCTTAATTTTTCTTTTATCTCTTTTAAAAATTCGTCCATTTGATATTTTGCTCTGTATTCTTCACTCATTAGATGAATTAAAATATCACCTAAGTCGATAACGGTCCAATCGTCACTCTCATCAACACCCAAAAACTCTTCACCAAGAGGTTTTAAGGTTTTTTTGAGATGATCGAGTAGCGCTTTTGCGTGTTTGTCCGCCATTGTTGTAGCAACTACTACGTAATCTACGAAATAATCCGTATCTCTTAAGTCGTAATCCATAATATCAAGTGCTTTTTTTTCGTCAAGTAGCTCTTTTATTTTTGCAATTCTGTCCATAAAACTCCTTTATTTCTTTTTCGATTTTTTTAGGTAAAAATTTAAAATTACAATTTCTTATTTCCGTAGAACTTATCGGAACGTCAATATTTATAATTTTTTTTATATTGTGCTTTTTTAGGAGATTTTCGTCGAGTTCTCCTCTTGTGGCTACTACAAATTCTACCATATTTTTAAGCTCTTGAATATTTTTCCATTTATCAAGCGTTTTTAGGTTGTCGCTTCCTATTATAAAATAAGTCGGATTGAAATGTTTTACTGTTTCTATCGAATAGACGGGGCGATTTTTTGAAATTTCATAATCGCTCACTTCCACTTTTTCAAAATCACTAAAAACCTCTTTTAGCCATTTTAGCCTAAGTTCCGGCGGTGCCGAGAAGCTTTTTTTTAACGGATTGAGATAATTGGGTACTATTATTACCTTATCAATGTCCAAATTTTCAAGAGCTTTTTTAACAATTTCGATATGTCCTAAATGTACGGGGTCAAAACTTCCGCCGAAAATTGCTGTTTTCATAACGGAATTTTACTATAATTTCATCAAAAAGGCGGTTAATGAAAATAGCAATTAACGGAATTGGCAGAATAGGCAGAAACGTTATAAGAGCACTTTTGAAAAGAGATGAATTCGAACTTGTAGCTATTAACGATATTATGCCTATCGAAATTGCCGCTTATTTATTAAAACACGACACTATCAGAGGAAATTTGGAAGATATCGAAGTTTTGGACTCTCAGACATTAAAAATCGGACCTCATTTTGTCAATTATTCTCAAAAAACGACTCCTAAAGAGTGTGATTTTAGTGAAGCTGATGTAGTTATAGAATCTACCGGGAAATTTTTAAGTTTTGATGAAGTAAAAGAGCATTTGAAAGGTAATGTGAAAAAAGTGATTATTTCAGCACCCGCAAACGATGATACTCCGACTTTCGTTTACGGAGTGAATCATAAAGAATATAACGGCCAAAGCGTAATTTCAAACGCTTCTTGTACTACGAACTGCTTAGCTCCTATAGCTAAAATAATTGATGAGAAATATTCGATAGTTTCAGGATTTATGACAACCATCCACAGCTATACGATGGATCAAAAACTCCTTGACGCTCCAAATCTTAGAGACATAAGACGCTCGCGTGCTGCTGCGAGTAACATTATCCCCACTTTTACGGGAGCGGCAAAGGCTATTTATAAAGTTTTACCGAATTTAAAAGGAAAACTTGACGGAAGGAGTGTGAGAGTGCCTGTAAATAACGTATCGCTTATGGATTTGACCTTGCAACTTGAAAAAGAAGTTAAAGCCGATGAGATAAACGAGCTGATAGAATTTCACGCTAAGACGGATTTTAAAGGAATAATCGGAATAGATTACGAGTATGCCGTAAGTAGCGATATTAACGGAAGAAAAGAAAGTAGTGTTTTTGTACCCGATTTAACTCAGGCAAACGGAAAACTATTAAAACTTTTTGCCTGGTATGATAACGAATGGGGATATTCAAATAGGCTTCTTGATATGGCGGAGTATGTGTATAAGTGGGGAGAGTGAAATAGTAAGTTTGTGAAATTGTTGGAAAAGATTAGTTTGATAGATTAAATGGTATGGGTGTTGAGGTTGTAAATATAAGATTCTAAAAAAATTTGTAAAGTTGAGGTTAAAAAAAGGGTTGGAGAGTCGGGTTTGATTTGTTAAAACTCAAGCGGATTGGATATAATTTTGAAAAAAGGAGAGGTATGAAAATTAATTCGCCAAAAGATTTGCCTATAAAAAGAGGTGATAGGGTTTTTGTAAGATGTGATTTTAACGTGCCTTTGGATGAATTCGGAAATATTACTGATGACAGAAGAATCAGAATGGCTCTTCCTACTATTAAATATCTTCTTGACAACGACTGCAAAATCGTAATCGCAAGCCACCTCGGAAGACCAAAAGGTGAGTTTAACGAAAAATTTTCATTAAAACCGGTAGCAAAAAGACTTTCTCATTTATTAAAACAAGACGTTATTATGGCAAAAGACGTAGTGGGTCCTGATGCTAAAGAAAAAGCGGCTAATTTAAAAGAGGGAGAGGTTTTACTCCTTGAAAACGTAAGATTCGATAGCAGAGAAACGAAAAACGACGAAGGATTTGCAAAAGAATTAAGCGAATTTGGAGATTTTTATATTAACGACGCATTCGGTGTTTCACACAGAGCTCATGCGAGTGTCGAGGCTATTACGAGATTTTATGATGATTGTCATAAAGCTGGCGGATTTTTGCTACTTAAAGAAATAAACTTTTTCCATAAACTCCTTGAAAAACCGGTAAGACCGTTTGTAGCTGTGGTAGGTGGTAGCAAAGTTAGCGGTAAGCTTCAAGCTCTTGTGAATCTTTTACCGAAAGTCGATAAAATGATTATCGGCGGTGGTATGGCGTTTACGTTTTTAAAAGCAATGGGATATAACGTCGGAAATTCGCTTGTTGAAGACGATTTGATCGATGAAGCGTTAAAAATTATGGCGGAAGCAAAGAGACTCGGGGTTAAATTTTATCTTCCTGTAGATATCGTAATTGCCGATAAATTCGCAGAAGATGCGATGGTTAAATACGTAACTTATCAAGAAATTCCAGACGGATGGATGGGGCTTGATATCGGACCTGCGACTGTAAGATTGTTCGGAGAAGTGTTATGGGATGCACAAACTATTCTTTGGAACGGACCTATGGGTGTTTATGAGATGGATAAATTCAGCAGGGGTACGTTTAAGATTTCTCATGAAATTGCAAGAAGTCATGGAATCAAAGTGGTGGGCGGAGGTGATACTGCCGATGCCGTACAAAGAGCCGGAGATGATGAAGAGATGACGTTTATTTCAACGGGAGGCGGAGCGTCTCTTGAACTGCTTGAAGGTAAAAAACTTCCAGGAGTTGCTGCTCTTGAGATTCCGGATGAAGTGAGTTGTCAATGATAGTAGCGGCCAATTTTAAAATGCACAAAACGAGAAAAGAGACGATAGAATACTTAAAAGAGCTTGAAAATGTGGAATTCACAAGAGTGAAAGTTGCGGTTTTTCCTCCTTTTAGTGCTTTGGTTGAAAATGATTTAATCGGAGCTCAGAACGCATATCCCGCACAAAACGGAGCCTATACCGGTGAAATAGGGCTTGAACAATTGAATGAATTTAACATCAAAAGAGTTCTTTTAGGTCATAGTGAGAGACGTCATATTTTAAATGAGTCCCAAGAATTTATTGCAAAAAAATTCGATTTTTATAAAAAAGAGGGTTTTGAGATTTTTTATTGTGTGGGTGAACCGCTTGAGGTTAGAAAACAAGGAATCAAAGCGGTTATGGAATATATTAAGTCTCAGTTTGAAGGTATTGATTTAGAGTATGAAAAATTAATTATAGCTTACGAGCCGGTATGGGCTATCGGTACTGGAGTTAGCGCTACAACCGAGGAGATAAAAGAGACTCACGAAGAGATAAGAAAACTAACAAGTGCTCCGATACTTTACGGCGGAAGCGTAAAACTTAACAATATAAGCGAAATACTTGATATTCCTAATGTAGACGGCGTACTTGTGGGAAGTGCGAGTTTGGATGTGAATACTTTTAAAGAAATGATAAATAAAGCAAAGGAGAAGATACAATGATTATGGAAGGTAAAAAAGGTTTAATTATCGGTGTTGCGAATAATCGCTCAATTGCTTACGGAATTGCAAAAGCTTGTAAAAATCAAGGTGCGGATTTAATACTTACGTATCAAAACGATAAACTAAAAACGAGAGTTGAAAAAGTTGCAAAAGAGCTTGATGTAAAAAACATCTATCCTTTAGATGTTAGCAAGCCTGAAGAAATTACTGCATTGAAAGAGGCTATTGAAAAAGATTATGGGAAAATAGACTTTTTAGTACATTCTGTTGCATTCGCTCCAAGAGTAGCGTTGGACGGAAAATTTATAAACACTACAAAAGAAGCGTTTAATATTGCAATGGAAATTAGCGTATTTTCATTAATAGAAGTTGTTCAAAAATTAGAGCCTGTATTAAATGACGGGGCGAGTATTCTTACATTAACATATTTAGGAAGTCAAAGATATATTCCTCACTATAATGTAATGGGTGTGGCAAAAGCGGCTTTGGAAGCGAGTGTTAGATATTTGGCTGTTGATCTTGGAGAGAGAGAAATTAGAATTAACGCATTAAGTGCGGGACCTATCAAAACGCTTGCTGCAAGCGGAATCGGAGATTTTAGTGAAATCCTTAAATATAACGAAAAAAATTCTCCGCTTAGAAAAAATGTAACAATAGAAGAGGTTGGTAATTCCGCAATGTATTTATTAAGTGACCTCTCAAGCGGCGTAACTGCGGAGGTTCATTATGTTGATAGCGGATATAATATAATGGGTATGCCTTTATATGAAGATTAATCAAAAATTAACAAAAAACTATAAAAAAACACAAAAATAGCACAAAATATTTGATTTTTAAAAAATTTGTAGTTATAATAATGAGACAAAATTAAAAAAAAGGAGAGAGAATGCTAAAAAAACTATCTTTAGCAGCATTAGTAGCTATGGGTTCAATGAGTATTGCAAGCGCAGCTACTCCACTTGAACAAGCTATTAAAAACGTAAGCGTAAGCGGATATTTAAGATTAAGATTCTATAATGAACATTTCCATAGCGGAAATCAAGACTACAACAGATGGAGAACGAATGCTAAATTCGTATTCAATATTCCTGTTGCTGAAAACTTAAGCTTCGTATGGAGAGTAAGTGATCAAACTGACGTAAGAGATAGATCAACTTCAAACATTAAAGCTGATGTAGATGTTACATTACTTGATAACTTATTCTTCTTAAAATATAGCAACAACGGATTAAACGCTATCGTTGGTAAAATTCCTGTATTAACACCAATTACAAGTGCTGATCCTCAAACAACAGCTCACGGTGCTGGTGCAATCGCTACTTACAATGTAGGTAACGGGTTAACTGTAGCTGCTGGATATGTTGATGCATTAACAAACGTTGATGATACTCCACTTGGAAAAACTATTTCTAATGATATCTATACTGCAGCTGCTATTTATAGCAACGATGCATTTGGAACTGCACAAGTATGGTACTTCAACGCTACTAGCCTATTAGATTATGACTGGGTATTCGTTGGAGACTTCAATGTTCTTAAAGATTACGGTTTAGCATTACATGTAGATGCTGCAACTGGTAAACTTGACGGTGCTAGTGATGCACATAATTACTACCATGTAAGCGTAAAAGGTCAAATGGATCAATTCTGCGGAAAAATCGGTTTCGCTCAAACAAACGACAAACCTGGTGTTGTAGAACTAAGTGTTGATTCACCAATCGCAGCAATCGCTCCTACAGCATTGAGATATTCAATTGCTAATATGACTGACGCTACAGCAGTATATGCAAAAGTTGGAATGAAAGTTGATCCTAAAACAAGCGTATACGTAGGTGCAACTAACATTCATAACGCAGCAAAAGAAAACAGTGCTGAATACATTGGTGGTGCAAGCTATCAAATGACTAAAAAACTTGCATTTAGTGCATACTATGACTATCTAAACTACTCAAGCGATGCTACAGCTAAAAACGGTTTAGTAGATCAAAACGAATTCAGATTCGAAGCTAAATACAGCTTCTAATCTTCTTCTTTGGGCTTTGCCCTTTTTAGTTAAACAAATAGAGACAGACACCTAATGAGTGACATATATTTATTTTGAATTTTATTTGATATTATCTATAGTTTTAGCTTTTCTTTATTAATTTAGTAAATTCTTTAGTTTTTCTTCATCAATTACTTTTATAGATTTTTCACAGTAGCAAATAATTTCTTCGTTTCTTAATTTACTTAAAATTCTGCTTAATGTTTCCGGAGACATATTAAGCTCTTTTGCTAAAAGATATTTTTTCTTTCTTATGAATTTTTTAGGAAAGTTTAGTAAAGCATATACGAGTCTTTTTGTAGCGTCGTATTTTTGGAGTTTGTTAAATTCCATCTCTTGTAAGATTTGGTTGCTAAGCATTTTGATTATTCTGTCGCTAAACGGAGGGTTTGAGATAAATTTTTGAAATTTAGTATAATCTATTCGAATAATCTCGCTATCACTTTCGCTTTTTGCGCTAAGACAATATTCTCTATTTTGTATTTGAGATATAAGACCGAAAATATCACCGCATCCGAATTGATTTTTAGGAATGATATTGCCTTTTAGGTCGATATCATACATTAAAACACTACCGGTAACTATTCCGTAAAAATATTTATCTTTTTCACCCTCATAAAAGATAATCTCATCAGGATTGTATTTTTTAAGGTGTGAAAAAGAGGAAATTTCCTCTAAAATTTTGTCTTCGATATTGAAAAATAGAGATATTTTTTTTAGTTTTTCTATCACTCTTCTATTCTTATGTAGTTGATTGGTTTTAATACGAAGCTTAGTTCTTGAATCTCTTTAATAGCTTTTTTTATCTCTTTTTCTTTACATTTATGAGTTGAAAATAGAAGTTTAACATATCCGTTTCTCGGTTTCTGTAGAAAACTTTCTATTGAGATGTTGTTTTTAGCTAAAATATGAGCTATTTTTTCAAGTACGCCCACTTCATCGTTAACGGCTACTCTTAAATAATATTTGCTTTCTATTTCATCTATAGGTTTTAATGTAACATTATCAAGTTCAAGAGGTATTTTAAATCCGAGCATCGGTTTGATACAGCCTCTTGCTATTTCTATAATATCACTTATAACGGCGCTTGCCGTTGCATCTCCTCCGGCTCCGGGACCATAATACATCGTTTCACCAACCACATCTCCGATTACACTTACGGCATTCATAACACCGTCGACTTTCGCTATCATCTCTTCTTTTTTGATTAAAGTAGGGTGGACTCTCAGCTCAATTTCGTTTCCTATTTTTTTAGCGATACCTAATAGTTTAATTTCATATCCGAACTCTTTTGCGAATTCTATATCAGTTAAATTTATATTTTCGATACCTTCAATTAAAATTTCTTCAGGTTTAGCATCGATATTATAAGCGATACTTGCTAATATCAAAAGTTTATGAGCCGCATCAAACCCGCCCACGTCAAAAGTCGGGTCCGCTTCTGCGTAACCTTTTTCTTGAGCTTCTTTTAAAACTTCTTCGTAGTCTCTGCCTTTTTTCATTTCTGTCAAAATATAATTACATGTCCCGTTAATAATACCTTTAATCTCTTCAATATGATTTGCGCTTAATCCGTCTCTTAATGCTTTAATTACAGGTATTCCTCCGGCGACACTCGCTTCGTATTCAAAAGGCGTGTTTGCTATTTTTTGTAGCTCGAATCTATGATAAGCCAAAAGTGCTTTATTTGCGGTAACTACAGCTTTTCCGTGGTTTAGTGCGTCTTTTACCACTTCATACGCTTTATCCACACCGCCCATTAATTCCACTACTATATCAATTTGAGGGTCTCTTGTCACTTCTTTATAATCCGTTACGAGTTCAATATTAACATCTCTTTTTTTGCTCGGGTCTCTAACAACGCCTTTTATTACTTTTATCTCTTTTCCTGCTCTTGATTTTATTATTTCTCTGTTTTTTTCAAGGTTTTTTACAACACTAACACCAACAGTTCCGACTCCGACTATTCCGACCTTAACCATTGTTTTCCTTTAGATTCTTTAAGAAATATTTTACGTTTTTTGCCGCTTGACGAATTCTTTTTTCGTTTTCAATCAAAGCGATTCTGACATAATCATCTCCGTACGCTCCAAATCCGATTCCCGGACTTACCGCAATATGAGCTTCCGTTAATAATCTTTTTGAAAATTCAAGACTTCCTAAGTGTCTTGCGACTTCAGGGATTTTTGCCCATACGAACATTGTGGCTTTTGGCTTTTCTATTTCCCATCCGGCATTTGCGAAACTTTCTATTAATACGTCTCTTCTTTTTTCATATGTTTTTGCAATTTCTTTTGGTAAATCTTTATATTCTCTAAGTGCAACGGTTGCCGCAACTTGAATAGGTGTAAACATTCCGTAATCTATCCAAGACTTATATTTTTGAAGAGCTCCTATTAATTCAGGATTCCCTACTAAAAATCCAACTCTCCATCCGGCCATATTGTAGCTTTTGCTAAGTGTAAAACTCTCAACCGCTACTTCTTTTGCGCCTTTTGCTTCAAAAATACTCGGAGTTTTGTATCCTTCAAAAGTTATATCGGCATATGCTATATCGCTTATGATATAAAGTCCTTCTTCTTTTGCGAAATCCACAGCTCTTTGATAAAAGTCTTTTGTTACCGTAACGGTTGTCGGATTGTGCGGGAAATTTAGGACTAAAAATTTAGGTTTAGGAACGGCTTCTATCATCGCTTGTTTTAATTGCTCGAAAAACTCATCTTCGATAAGTTCGTATTTTTCATTATAAGTAAGTTTTACTTTTCTAACGCTTGCACCCGCCAACATAAAAGCGTATGAGTGAATAGGATAGGTAGGATCGGGTACGATTGCCACATCTCCTACGTTCGTAATTGCTTGAGTTAAGTGAACGTATCCCTCTTTGCTACCCATAGTTACGACGGCTTCTGTTTCAGGGTCGAATGTTACACCGTATCTTCTTGCGTACCAATTACAAATCGCCTCTCTTAATTTATAAATACCTTTACTTACTGAATATCTGTGATTTTTCGGCTTTTGTGCCGCTTCTATGAGTTTATCTACTATTGGTTTGGGTGTCGGGCCGTCCGGATTTCCCATAGAAAAATCTATAATATCTTCTCCCGCTCTTCTTGCTTGAAGTTTTAAGTCGTTTATAACCGCAAAAATGTAATTAGGAAGTCTTTCTATTCTTTCAAAATGGTTCATTTTATTCCTTTAATGAATATTCCTCTTTTTATGTTTTCTTTCGAGTAGTTGTCTCTTATTTTTATGTATTTACAATCATCCGGTATTTTTGCCGTAACGATTCTCTGAATATTTTTAGATGTAATTATATTAAGAATATTCAAATTTTTGTCATAAAAAACAACGTATGGATACCATTTATCATATTTTGATGTTTTTATTACCACTTTTGAGTATCCGTTCGTATCGACCCAGTATTCACCTTGAGTGTTTGTAAGGTTTTGAACGTTATCAGTTAGTTTTGTTACATTTAAATCGGCATCGCTACAGTCGATTGTATAGGTGTAATATTCGTCTTTTTTAATATTTAGGATAATACAGTTATGGTTTTTCATCTCTCTTAAAAACAAAAGAGGATCGATAAATTGTCCCGAATTCATTTCTATTGTTATGTCATATGTTCCGTTTGTTTTTATTTCGCTCGGGTAGAAATAAAAATATCCTAAATTCTTAAGACTGTCGTTTAATATTTTAGTGTCAAGTTCGGGATTGTTGTCTTTAAAAACAAAAGAAGTTTCGAAAATCTTGGGTTTATCGAAAAATAAGTCGATAAGTCCGTTTTCTTTTAAAGAAACTATTATGGATTCTATTGTGGCATTGTTTTCGTTTATCGTTTGAGAAATTAGGTTTTTATAGGTCTGATATTTCTGCTCTCCTATTAGATTTTTTACGAAACTTTGAACGTCAAGAGCAAAAAGAGCGCTTATTATCGATACTAAAATTATTAACTTTTTCATTTCGGATATCCTGCCGGTGGATTTTTAATATATTCGTATTTTCCGTTTTTTAGGATTATTCTAACGATTTTTTTTGTATCCGGGTTGATTTGTTGGTTTGCATATTCGATTGTTACAAGTCCGTGTCCGAATTTTATGTAATAGTTGCCTTTTGGCAGGGTTTTAAGGTTGCTTGTGAGGTATTCGATAGTTTTGTTCGTATCGAGATTAATCGCTCTATACCAAACTCTTTTTTGCGGGATAATAGTTACGCTATATGTTGTTTGTACTTTTTGAGGTGCTGTTTTAGGAGTTGTAATTTTCTGAGTTGTTGAAACGTTATTGGTACTTGGTGTAGTGTTTTTGTTGTTTGTAGTTCCGATATTTTGTTCGTTATTTTGAGGAGTGGGTTGCACTATGTTTTGAGTGTTCGTTGAAACGGGTTTTTGGATTTCGTTTGCAGTTTCTTTTTGAGGTTGTTCTTGGATGATGTTTGTTTTATTATCGTTTTGAGGTTTTGGTTGTTGAATCTCATTTTGAGTAATGTTATTCTCAACCGGAGGTTGTTTTGTTTTTGAGAAATTATAAAGTATGGCTCCTGCTATTATTAAAATTATCACCGCTAAAATAATAACGAGATATGATTTTTTTTCTTTTATTTCGGAAGTTTGATGTTGTGTGGTTTTTGGTGTTTCTTCTATTGTTTTTTGGTTTTTTTCTTTTTTTGTAGGAGTGTTGTTTGCTTGGTCGAATTCTTCAATCAAATCGCTTAAATCAACTTTAAACTCTCTTTCGATAATTTTAATAAAACCTATAAACTTCACTCTCGGAATTTTTTCGTATTCTTTGTTTTTGATAAATCTTAAAGAGATAGGCGATATTTTCGTTCTCTTCGAAATTTCCTCAATCGAATACTGTTCGAATATATTAGCACTCATTTGTAATCCTATCTATTAAAATTCCAGCCGCAACCGATACGTTTAGCGAATCGAACTCTCTTTTCATTTCGATCGTTAGAATTTCATCAAGTTTTTCTTTTACTCTTTTGCTCAAACCTTCACCTTCATTTCCCATAATAAGCGCTATCTTTTCTTTTTTCGAAGGTTTGCACTTTCCTCCCAAATCCGCACCTATTAAATGGTATTTTTTTGTTTTTAGGATATTTAAAAGTTCCAAAATGTTTTTAAAAGGTAAAATTTTCATATCCAAAGCCGCACCCGAACTTGTTCGGATTACTCTGTCCCATTTTAGTTCTTTTATTCCGGTTATAATCAATAAATCGATTCCAAGGGCATAGGCGGTTCTTGTGATTGCGCCTATATTACCCATATCGGTTACGTTTTCGAGTACTAATATTTTATCACCGGTTATATCCCATTCTTGAGGGGTAAAATCTATTTTTGCAAAAAAGCCTTGATGATTTCCGTTTTTGCTAAGTTTTTGAGCCGTTTTGTTATCTATAAATTTTACTTTGAATTTATTAAATTTTTTCAGTTCGTTTTTGCTTAGCTTTTTTGCAATTAAAATTTCTTTAACAATATCAGGGTGTTTTTGAATAATATATTCGACTATTCTTTTTCCGTAAACTATCATATCAGTATTTTATCAAAAAAGTGTTATTGATTGATTAATTCTTTGTAGATTTCTTTTGCACTTTTTTCGGAAATTTTTGCAAGGAGTTTGCTTTTTTCTTTCGGAGGTATAGGCAAAGCCGAAATTTCATCATACGAGAGCTCTAAAGTTTTCTTATTTTCGCCTTTATCTATCACTACGACCCATTCGCCTTTGGTGTTTTTAAGTTCAATATCTTTGGCTTTTCCTTTGATGTAGGTTTCGTGGATTTTTGTCAGTTCTTTTGCGAGGAAAATTTCTCTATCAGGGATTAATTCTTTTAATTCGTTTAAGAGTTTTTCGATTCTATGAGGAGATTCGTAAAGAATCGCTATTTTATTTGAATTTATAATTTCTTTTAGTTTTTCATTTCTTTCGTTACCTTTGTGCGGCAAAAAAGCATGAAAACAAAACTCTCCTTCAAATCCGCTTGCGACAAACGCGGTCAGTGCCGCATTCGCTCCAGGGATTACCGTATATGGAATATCGTGTTTTTGGCAAAATTTTACGAGCTTGCTTCCCGGGTCGCTTATTGCAGGCATTCCGGCATCGCTAACATAAACGACTTCTTTTGATTTTAACGTTTGAGGGTCTATTTTTGATAAAACTTTATCTTCATTATGAGAGTGCATTGATATAAATTCTTTGTTTAGGGGAATATTTAGTAAGTTTAGGAGTTTTTTTGTGACTCTTGTATCTTCGCAGAAGATAATTTCAGCATTTTGCAGGGCTAAAAGAGCCCTTTTTGATATGTCGTCTAAATTGCCAATTGGTGTGGGTGTGAATGTAACCAATTACGCAAGACCGTATTTTTTCTTAAATTTATCTACTTTTCCGCCTCTATCGATAGTTCTTTCTTTTCCTGTGTAGAATGGATGACATTGGTCGCATACTTCAATTCTTAATTCAGGTTTAGTTGATAAAATAGTAAAAGTATGACCGCAAGTACAACTTACTTTGCATTCAACATATTCAGGATGGATACCTTTTTTCATATTAATCCTTTTTGTGATTTGGTGTGGAATTTTACAAGTCTAAGCTTAAAGTTTGCTTAAATTAAGTAACTTTTAAGAAAAAAGCGAGAGTATAAAGTGGCAGACACTAAAATATCTATTATAAAAAGCAAGAGATTAAGACTCTCTCGGAGCTCTTGGTCTTGCTTCGTTAACTCTTAATCTTCTACCTAAAAATTCTTTACCGTCAAGTTCTTCAATAGCAGTTTCTGCACCGCTTTCCATTTCAACAAATCCGAAACCTTTGCTTCTTCCTGTTTCTCTGTCATTGATGATTTTTACCGATAGAACTTCTCCGTATTCAGCGAAGATTGGTTTTAAGTCTTCCGCAGTAGCGTCGTAGTTGATGTTTCCTACATAAATTGTTTTCATTGTGATTCCTAAAAAATTAAATTTGCATTGACATTATAGCCGTATATTTTATAAAAAGCAAATAAAATGTTAAAATTTCCGAAAAAAAGGATTGGTATGAGCGTAAAAGAGCACTATTATGAGTTTAGAAACGCCTTAACAAAGGGAGATACTCAAAAAGCGGAAGAAGAATTCGAAAAAGCGTTTAACGAAGCTTTTATAATGTATCAACATAAACTAACGAATAACGAAAAATTCGATTTGAAAAACGACGAAGAGCTTTTTGCAGTTGTGACGTTATTTGATAATATGGTCGGAATGTGGAGAGAAGGGATGTTTGAAGAGGCTATTCCTTTTGCCGAAAGTATGGTCGATTTGGTCGATTCTCCAAAAATCAAAGAGATGTTTAAAGGTTTTTCTTTAGGTATGCAATCCGGAATAGATTTGGATACTTTTATGAGAGAATATGTCGATTTAAGCAAAATTGATGAGGAATATCCTCAGTTTTTATGTAATTTCAAAGAAAAGATAAAAGAGCTGATTAAATAGAGGTTCTTAGATTGGTTTCTACTTTTAAGGTAAACCCAAAAGGCGTTTTTATTTGTAAAATCGCTCTTTTATTTCCCGGATTTTTTGAGATTTCGTTATAGATTTTCATCAAATCCTCTTCGTAATTTTCTGAAATTTCTCTTTGTATTATCGTAATTTCGTCTTTTACCGCGGCTTTTTCGTTTGCCGCTTCTTCCAAACTCATAACTTTTCTACACGTTACTCTTAAAAACTCTCCGACTTTATCTACCGCAGCTTTTATCGCCAAAGGCTCGTCAAGGTTGTATTCTTGGAGTTTGTTTAAGTCTCTTTCGAAAATCATAATATCTATTTTGCCGTGATAATCCATAAGATTCGCTATTGCGAATTTGTTTCCTTTTTTGGAGATTCTTACTTTCATTCCCTCTATTTTTCCGACAAAAAGAGCTTCTTGTCCGATAATTTCTTCAACTTCGCTTGAGAGGTTGTAGTTTAGTTTTTCTATTTTTTCTTTGTAAGGGTCAAGAGGATGAGCGGAGACGTAAAATCCTAACGTTTCGTATTCGCCCTCAAGCAATGTTTTCGTATCGAATTCAGGCATATCGTGAATTTCTAATTTTTCTCGATAATCATCACTTTCATCCGCCATATCAGCAAATAAAGAGTGCTCGTGGTTGATTGCGTTTTTTTTGTCTTCTACGCGTTTTTTGAATTCTAATATATTTTCCACGTTTTGAAGCATCGCTTTTCTCGATAATCCGAAACAATCCATAGCTCCGGATTTTATGAGTTGTTCTAATACTTTTTTGTTTACTTTTGAAGTATCTACTCTTAAAATAAAATCTTCCAAATCTTTAAAAGGTCTGTTTGCTACGATACTCTCTATTGCTTTGCTACCGACTCCTTTAATCGCGCTAAGTCCGAAAAGTATCTTTTCACCCATAGGAGTGAATTCAGCGTTTGATTTATTAACGTCAGGCGGAAGTACTTCTATTCCCAAGGATTTGGCTTCGTCTATATATTTTGCGATTTTGTCGGTATTGTCGGCCTCGTATGTAAGCAAGGCGCTTAAAAATTCGGTAGGGTAGTATTTTTTTAGCCATGCCGTTTGATATGTAATCATTGCATAAGCCGCCGAGTGGGATTTATTGAATCCGTATCCGGCGAATTTCTCGATTAAGTTAAAGAGTGCTTTTGCGTTTTCATACGAAAAGCCTTGTTTTTGGGCTCTTTGAGCGAATTCTTCTGCGTATTTCGCCATCAAATCGGCTTTTTTCTTACCCATAGCCCGTCTTATGATATCCGCTTCACCAAGAGAGAATCCCCCGATTGCCTGAACTATCTGCATTACCTGTTCTTGATAAACGATAACCCCGTAAGTCGGCTCCAAAATAGGTTTTAGCACTTCTTCGAATTCGTCGTAGAAATAACTGATAGGTTTTCTTCCGTGTTTTCTTTCGATGTAGTCATCAAGCATTCCGGCATCCATAGGTCCCGGGCGGTAGAGTGCGAGCATCGCAATTACGTCTTCGAAGGTTGATGGTTTTAATCTTTTTGCCAAATCCTGCATTCCGTCCGATTCTATTTGGAATAGACCTAATGTTTTTCCGCTTTGGATAAGCTCGAAAACTTTAGGGTCGCTGAGTGATAAGTCGTCGATATTAACGTCTTCGTTTTTATTTAGTTTTATGTTTTTTACGGCTTTGTCTATAACCGTTAGCGTTTTTAATCCCAAAAAGTCGAATTTAATCAAATCGACCGGTTCAAGGTAGTTTAGAGAATATTGAGTTGTGTGGAATTCGTCGTGCTCGTCTTGTTTGTATAGAGGGGATTTGTTCCAGAGTTTTTCATCGCTTATTACGACTCCGGCTGCGTGTTTTCCTGTGTTTCTTTTTAGTCCTTCAAGCGATTCGCCGAATGAATAGAGTCTGTTATAAAGAGGGTCTTCTTGTGTGATTTCTACGATTTTCGGTTCCAATTCTTTTGCTTTTTGTAGAGTAATTCCGAGTTGGTCGGGGATAAGTTTTACGAATCTGTCGGCTTCTGAGTAGTCGATACCGAATATTCTCGCTACGTCTCTTAAAACACCTTTTGCAAGCAAAGAACCGAATGTCACCACTTGCGCTACGTTTTCGCTTCCGTATTTTTCTTTTACGTATTCTATCACCTCATCACGTCTGTCCTGACAAAAATCGACGTCGATATCGGGCATACTCACCCTCTCGGGATTCAAAAATCTCTCAAAAAGTAGTCCGTATTTTATAGGGTCGATATTAGTAATTTCTAAAGCATACGCCACCAAACTCCCGGCAGCACTTCCCCGTCCCGGACCTACCGGGATTTTGTTTCCGTCTCCTCTTAGGTGGCGGCTCGGGTCTTTTGCGTAGTTGATAAAATCCCAAACTATAAGCATATATCCCGGGAATTTCATTTTTTTAATGATATTTATTTCGTGCTCGAGTCTTTTTTTGTAAGTTTCGTGTTCGGATTTCGGGATTTTTTGGAGTCTTTTGTTTAATCCTTCCCAGCATTTGTATTCGAAATATTCTACGTCGCTTTCTATATCAAGACCCTCTTTTTGCGCGTACTCTTTTGTAAATTTAAATGTCGGAGGAGTAGGATTTCCAAGAGGAATTTCAAGGTCTATACTTTCAAAAAGCTTTTTGTTGTTTTCAAGTGCCTTAGGAATGTCGCTAAAAAGGTTTTCGTATTCTTCGGGAGATTTTAGATAATATTCTCCTATGTCGAAATCTCTGTGAACGTCGTCGAATTGTTTGTTGCTCTCAATACATTCAAGGGCGTCTTTGTAGATATAATCGAGTTTTTCGAGATAATAGATATTACTCGAAGCGATTAGGGGAATGTCGCACTCTTCGCTTATTTCTATCAGGTCTTTTTCGATGAGGGATTCTTTAAAACTGTCGCGTCTTATTTCGAGATATAAGTCGTTGATTTTTTCTTTTAAAAATAGTGCCGAATATTTGGCTTGGGCTTTTCCTTTGGCTCCTTTTAGAATGTTTTCTTCGTTTAGAATATTAAGATGAAACCCGACTAAACTCTCCGTCATAGGAAGCACTACCGCCACGCCTTCTTGGTGATTGACAAGCTCTTCAAAAGGTACTATAGCTTGGTGGCCTTTTTGGTGATAAAGATAACTTATAGAGCTTAGATACATAAGGTTTTTATAGCCTTGGTAGTTTTTGGCAATTAATACCATTCTATGAAGATTACCCTCGATATCTACCAAAACGTCCGTGCCTATAATAGGTTTTATTTCGTTTTTTTTGCACGTTTCATAAAATTCGATGGCGCTGAACATATTGTCAAGTTCGCTGATTCCAAGCGTCTTGTAGCCGAGCTCTTTTGCTTTATTGACTAAATCTTTTATTTTTAAAGAAGAGTGAAGCAGTGAATAGTCGCTATGAATATGAAAAGGAACCAAATCCAACCCTTTTTGTTGAAATTTTACTATAATTTCATAATTAAAAGAGAAAGTTTTTTAAATTAACGGAGGTATTAATGAAATTTATCGGAACTCGCGGAACGGATGAGAAGAAGAGTTTTAGTGAGGTGATTTTAAACCCGGCAGCCCCGAACGGAGGGCTTTTCGTACCTGAAAAATTGCCTAAAATTGATGAAAGATTTATTATCAGATATTATGACGACAGAGATGAGACGACATATAGACATATTGCAAGAGGTATTTTAAAGCTTTTTAAAATCGATATCGATAAAGATCTTATAGAAGAGGCTTTGTATACTTATCTTAGAAATTTTGACGATCCTGAAGTGGTACCGGTTGTAAAAGTTAAAAGAGATTTAAGCGTTGCGGAGCTTTGGCACGGACCTACGAGGGCTTTTAAAGATATGGCGCTGCAACCTTTCGGGGTTATTTTATCTGACCTTGCTAAAAAAAGAGATGAAAATTATTTGATTATGGCGGCAACTTCGGGAGATACCGGTCCGGCTACCCTAAAAACGTTTGAAAATAGAGAAAATATAAAAGTAGTATGTATTTATCCTCATGAAGGGACAAGTGAAGTACAAAAACTTCAAATGGTAACTACTGATGCTAAAAACGAAAAAGTTTTAGGTATTTTAGGAGACTTTGACGATGCTCAAACCACTCTGAAAGCTCTTTTGAAAGATGAAGATTTTAGAAAAACTCTTGATGAAGAGGGTATTAAGCTCTCAGCTGCAAACAGCGTGAACTTCGGAAGAATTATTTTCCAAATCATATATCATTTTTGGAGTTATCTAAAGCTTCTTGAAAACGGCGAAGTGTTGTTGGGACAAAAATTCGACGTTATTATTCCAAGTGGAAATTTCGGAAACGCTCTTGGAGCTTATTATGCTAAAAGAATGGGGCTTCCTATAGATAAAATCGTTATCGCCTCAAATAAAAATAACGTACTTTACGAACTTATCAAATTCGGAAGATATGATTTGAGAGATAAAAAACTGATAAAAACCATTTCACCGGCTATGGATATTTTAAAATCAAGTAACGTAGAGAGAATGATTTTTGATAAATTCGGTGAAGAGAGAACAAAAGAGCTTATGACTTCACTTGAAGAAAACGGATATTTCGAACTTACAAAAGAGGAATTGGCGAAAATCCAAGAAGATTTCGACGCTGATTTTGCAACTGACGGAGAATGTGAAGAAATTATCAGAAGATATGCAAATAAGGAAAACTATTTAATGGACCCTCATACTGCTACGGCGATAAAAGCTTATGAATATCTAAAAGAAAAAGGAAAACTTAATAATTACGTAGTGGCATATTCTACGGCCGAGTGGACTAAATTCGCACCGAGTATCTATTATGCTCTCACAGGTGAAGACGTAAATAGAGAAATTGCCGAACTTGAAGAGCAAACGATATCCGATAAAGACGCAATCGCTTATATCGAAACACATTATGACGTAAAAGCTCCGGATATGATAAGAGAGCTTTTTGAAAAAGATATCGTAAACGAAAATATTATTAACAAAAACGCAATTAAAGACGAAATAATCAAATTTATTAAAAGCTAAGTTTTGATAACCGTTATCGGAATTTATATTTTTATCGTAATAGGATTTTTTGCAAAAAAAATTTTTAAAGAAGAGATTGAGGGAAAAACATTAGTTATTCTCTCCACCTATTTTCTTCAACCTTTCTTGACCCTTTGGGGTATTATGCTTGTGCCTTTGAATTTCGATTTGATAATTTCTCCCGTTGTTTATTTGGGTGCTGTTTTTATTTCCTTGATATTTACCGCACTTTTAGCCTTTTTGTTTTTGAAAGATAAAAAAGAAAAAATTATAGCTTCTTTAACTCCTCTTATCGGAAATACCGGAAATTTGGGAATTCCTTTGTCATATGCTCTTTTTGGAGATATAGGAGCGAGTATCGCTACTATGGTAAATTTGGCAAATATCTTTTTTATCTATTCTTTCGGGATTTTTTTCTTTGCAAAAGGTGAATACTCTTTTAAAGACGCTTTTAAAAAAATAGTCAAAATTCCTGTTATGTGGTTTGGGATTTTGGCGTTAATTTTAAATATCGGCGGGGTTAGATTTCCTGCGGATATTATGAAAATATTGCAAATGGGAGCTTTTGCTTCTATTGTGGTTCAACTTTTGATTTTCGGTATTTACGTGGCTGAGATTAAAGCTAAAGAAGTTAGCTTTAAATTAAGTTTAGTGACTACTATTAATAAATTTTTAGTTTTTCCTTTAATTTCATTTATTCTGTTAAAGTTCTGTCATTTAAAGCCGATATTTCACCAGGCCGTTTTGCTTGAAGTGCTGACGCCTTTGGCGGTGACGAATGTAAATTTAGCGGCGTTATTTAACTTATATCCGCAAAAAGTTGCGTATTTGGTTATTTTGACGTCAATTTTATTTATAGGGGTGATTATGATATTTTTATAAGGAGGGATTATGAAAAAAGGTATGCTTGTCTCTTTGGTTTTGTTCTTGATTTTTACGGGATGTGAAAAAACTAAAGAGATAAGTATAGCCGCTAACGAGTGGATAGGGTATGCTCCTATTTTTTATGCAAACGAAAAAGGGTGGCTAAAAAAAGACAAAATCAGGGTAATAAGAACAGTTTCTCTTGCGGAGAGCGTAAAACTTTACGAGAGCGGTCTTGTAAACGGTCTTGCCGCTACGCAATATGAATATTTTCAAATAAAAAAAGAAGTAAAACCTATTATTTTGCTTGATAAATCATACGGCGGCGATATGATTTTATCCAATAGAAGCATTGAAGAGCTTAAAAAAGCTAAAAAAATAGACGTATATCTTGAAATGGGGTCCGTTAATTATCTGCTTTTACAATATTTCGCAAAAAAATATAACATTCCTCTAACTAAAATGAATTTTCATAGTAACGATCAAGAACAATTATCTCAGCAATCTTTCGATATGAAAAAAAATATTTTGATAGTTACATACTCTCCTTATGACAAGCTTTTTATTAAAAAAGGTTTTAAAGTTATAGATTCTACACGTAACGACAAAGATTTATTGGTTATTGATGCGATATTTATTCATAAACATTGCGAGAATAGGCAAAGATTTAAAAACTTTAAAAAACAAATAGACATGGCTGTGGAGGTTATTAAAAAAAATCCGAAATCGGCTTATGAAGTTATAAAAAATTATTTTCCGGATTATTCGTACGAAGATTTTAAAAAGGCTCTTGGGAAAATAAAATGGATTAATAATCCCGATAAAGATTTACTTTTGAGGCTTAAAAAAATAGGTTTTGATACCAAGGATTTGATTGATGAGAATTAAGACGTTTATTTTTTTACTTAATTTAGGTATTGTAGGTATTTTGAGCCTTTTTATATATTTTATTTATACCGAACAACAAAGTAAAACCGTTGCGGTTATAATCGAAAATATAAAAAAAGACCTTCAAGATAGCAGTTATATAGCTTCAAAAATATTAAATAAAAATAATGACGTATATTTTTTAAGGCCGGTACTTGATAGAAAAGTTGCGAAAAACGATCTTATTAGAGGATTCGTATTAGCTGATGGAAATAAAAAACTTTTCGTTTCGGGTGATGTCGATTTGAAAGTACCTGAAAATAATGTCAAAAAAAATATTAACGATATAACATTAAAAGATTTACTTGAAAAAAAAGCGTTTGTAATACCGATAAAGTTTTATAAACAAAACAAGCAAAAGGTTTATGACCTTTACGTATTTTTAAATAAAGACAAATTAAAAAGTATGTTTGTTGATTTGAAAGTAAAATATTTGGTTTTTTATTTTATGATTATAAGTGCAATATTTTTTATTTTGAACTATATGGTTCAATATTATTTGATAAATCCTCTTTTGAGATTGAAACTTTATGCTGAAAAAAAAGATTTCGAGCCGAAATTTATTCCTATAAAAGAGATAAACGATATAAAAAACGCATTAACTCAAAGTTTTAAAGAGCTTGATACTATTATCAACAATCTTTACAAAAGCTCTATTACGGATTTTTTAACGGGACTTGGGAATAAAAAATTATTACTTAAAGAGGTTGAAAAGAGAATAAAAAAAGGTCAAAAATTTTGTTTGTTGTTTTTGGATTTGGATAACTTCAAAGAAATTAACGATTTTTACGGACATAGTGTCGGAGATGCGTTAATTATAGAAGTCGCAAACGAATTGAAGAATTTTGTAAAGTCGGATGAAGTTATAACGAGAATAGGCGGGGATGAGTTTATTTTGCTTTTGAATGACTGCGATACTATCGAGTTAAATAAAAGATTAAACGAGCTTTTAAAAAGGCTTGATAAAAAATGGATTATAAGAAACTACGAACTTTCCACTTCCGCAAGTGTGGGTGTGGCTATTTATCCTCATGACGGAAAAAGCTTTGATGAGTTACTTAAAAACGCGGATATTGCCATGTATGAAGCAAAACATAGAGGTAGAAATAAATATGTAATTTTTAATACTGACGTTAAAGAGAAAATAAGTAAAGAATATACGATAAAAACAATGCTTCAAAAAGCTATAGAAAATGAAGAATTCGAGCTTTTTTATCAGCCCAAACTCGATAGAAATAAAAGAGTGGTGGGTTGTGAGGCTCTTATTAGGTGGATTAAAGACGGAAAAGTAGTGCCTCCGGGAGAGTTTATACCGGTAGCGGAGAAAAGCGGTCTTATTTATGAAATAGGTAAATGGGTTATAGAAGAATCTGCAAAAAGAGTGCAAGAGTGGGAGAGTGATGAGATTTTAAAAGAGATATCTTTGGCTTTTAACGTCTCGGTTGTGCAGATGAGAAGAGAAGGTTTTTTGAATGATGTAAGAAATATTATTTCAAAAATAAAACCTAACGTTTCTAATTTGGAAATAGAAATTACCGAATCCGTATTTATCGAAAACAAACAAAGAGCGCTTCATCTTTTAGAGCTTTTGAAAAGAATGGGCTTTAAAATAAATCTTGACGATTTCGGTACGGGGTATTCTTCTATTTCCGTTTTAAAAGAGTTTAAAATAGATATTTTAAAAATAGATAAATCGTTTGTTGATGAGGTGTTGAGTAAAGAAGGAAGAGTTTATGTAAAAACGATAATCGATATGTCTAAAAATCTAAATCTTTTAACCGTTGCGGAGGGAGTTGAATATCAAGAGCAGTTTGAAGTTTTAAAAGAGCTGGGAGTCGATTATTTTCAAGGGTATCTTTTTGCTAAGCCTTTAAAAAAAGAGGAATTTGAAGAGTTCGTAAAAAAACTAAATACCTCTAAGTTTTAAACTTAAAATTCCGAAATATTCGTGAATTGCCGCATAGCTTTTAAGAAAACTTCCGGCATTCGGCAGAAAATCCCAATAATCGTAATTATAATCTCTTAAAAAATCTACAGGTTTCGGTACTACTTCGAATCCGAAATGTTTATAGAGCATTATCGCTCTTTTCATATGATAAGCGCTGGTGATGAGATATATTTTTTTCTTCCATCCTTTTTCTTCAAAAAGCTCGCTTGCAGTTTCGGCGTTTTGGTAAGTGTTTAGGGAAGGTTTTGGAAAATAATAAGTGATTTTAAAATTAAATCGTTTTTCAAAAAGTCTTAAATCATCTAAGAATGCTTTCATCTCTTTTTTCGCTCCGCAAAAGATTAAAGGGGTGTTTGTCTCTTTTGAAATCATAAAAGCGTAAACTTCTCTTTTAAAAGCGTGAGGTGAAAATTTGAAAATATCTTTGAAATTAAATCCTCCGCCGAGTAGAATTGTATATTTCGCGTCATTTTCGTGTTGTATTATTGTAATATCATTTTCAAGAGGCGTTAGAAGTAAATTTGCGATAGGTTTTGTCGATATTAAATATAATAAAACGGCACTAAAAATTGCTATTTTTCTAACTTTTTTACTAAGTACGGCAATAATTATAAAAATTGTGATGAAGAGTCCCGGCGGTAATAAAAACCCTGTAAAAAGTTTTGAAACCAAATTAAACATAAAAAACCTTTTTTATGAAATTATATCAAGGAGAGAGGATGAAAAAATTATTTTTGATTTTGTTGGCTAAGATAGTTTTTGCTCAAACACTTATCATATATAGCGGTATTACGATGAAATATCCGATTAAAGAGATGGCGGCTAAGTTTGAGAAGATGTATCCGGGACTTAAAGTTAAAACGCTTTTTGGTAAAAGCGGTGCTCTTTATAAAAAAATGACGGCAATGAAAAAATGCGATATCTATTTTCCGGGGAGTGTTAAATTTATAAACAAAAATCCGAAAATATTTTTAGAAACCGCAAAAATAGGTGAAAACACACTTGTTATTATTGTAAAAAAAGGAAATCCTAAAAAGATTAAAAGTTTAGATTCTTTAATAAATCCGGAAATAAGTGTCGTAATAGGTTCTCCTAATTCTTCGGTCGGAGTTAAAACTAAAGAGGTTTTAAGCAAAAAAGGTAAAAGATTTTATGAAATTTTATCGAATAAGGCAATTGTGGCGTATACTTCCAATGAAATCGTTGCTAATGTAATAAGCAATGCCGATAGCGGGCTTAATTGGAAAGGTGTCGTTTTTTGGAAAAATTATAAACAATATGTTGATATAATTCCGATAGATAAAAAATACTCTCCTTCAAGCGACCTTGTAATGGGAGTGACTCAATTTGCGCCGAATATGATTATGGCGAAAAGATTTTTGAAATTTGCAAAATCGTATGAAGGACAAAAAATAATGAGGAAATGGGGATTTTAGGTGAATGTAGTTATAACGGGTGCAAGTAGAGGTATAGGATATGAGCTTCTTCAAAGATACCTTAAGAAAGGCTATAAAGTTTATGCAATAGCAAGAAATGTTCAAAATCTAAAAAATATACCAAATGTCGAGGCGATTTCTCTTGACCTTGCCGATTTGGATGAAGTTTTGAGAGTTTCTAAGTATCTAAGCGATAAAAAAATTGATGTCGTTATTTGTAATGCCGCAATTTCTTTGCCTCATTCTCCCTCATTTACTCCGTTTGAAGATTTTAAAAAGACTATCGATATCAATTTTTTAAGCATTCACGCACTTTTGAGTGAAATAGTACCTAATATGAAAAGCGGAAAAATCGTTTTAATTTCTTCTCTTGCTTCACTTGTTGGAGCGCCGACTTCCATGCCTTATAGTGCAAGCAAAAGAGCTCTTAATTCTTACGCCGAATCTCTAAGAAACCTCTTAGCTCCGAATATCAAGGTAATAAATATACTTCCCGGGTTTATAAAAACGGATATGACGGCAAAAAACGATTTTTATATGCCATTTTTAATGGATTTGAAAAGCGGTGTGGATAGAATTGAGTATGCGATAGAAAAAAACAAAAAAGAGTACGCCTTTCCTAAACGTTTTTATTACTTTATTAAACTTTTTAATCTCTTACCTTTAAGTTTAAAAGACAAACTATTGCAAAAAGTGGCAAAATAAGATATATTTAGTCAAAAAAGGGCATTAATGACGTCTGTTTGCACTTATTGCGGGGTGGGGTGTGAAATAGAGGCTATTGTTGAGAATAACCGAGTTACGAAAATAAAGCCGGTAAAAAACGGAATTTCAAGCGGCGGTGAGTTGTGCATAAAAGGCAGATACGGATTTGAGTTTTTAAATAACAGATTAAAAGAGCATTTGATAAGTTATGAATTTATCAAAAAAAACGCAGAAAAAATGCCTTTTGAATTGCAAGTGAGACTTGCGAATTTATATGAGTGGGACGAAAGATTTTATAAAGCTCCTTTAAATTTGGCTTTGGATATTGCGGCATGGAAATTAAAATATATTATTGAAAAACACTCCCCTAAATCTATAGCCGCAATAGGAGGTGCGAGAACCAATATCGAGAGTGCTTGGCTTTTTCAGCATTTTGCAAGAAATATTTTAAAAACTCCTCATGTCGATAACTGCGCAAGAGTTTGCCACTCTCCAAGTCTCTCAGGGCTTAAGATGAGTATAGGTGAGGGGGCGAGCAGTGTAGATTTCGATTCGATTTTCGATGCCGAGACGATTTTTGTAATAGGCTCCAATACCACCGAAGCTCACCCGATGGTTGCAAGCAGAATCATAAAAGCAAAAAAAAGAGGCGCAAAACTGATTGTCGTTGACGTTAGAGAAATTCCTCTTATGAAATTTGCCGATATTTCGGTAATTTTGCCGTTTGAATCCAATCTTTTGTTTTTAAACGCTATTGCAAAAGAGATGATTGAGAGGGATTTGATAGATAAAGATTTTATCAACAAAAGATGTGTGAAATTTGACGAATATAAAGAGTTGATGTTAAATGACAAATACGATAAACGTTTTTTTGAAAAATTAAAAGGTTTTGAGAAGATAAAAGAGCAAATCGAAGAAATTGCAAAACTAATAACAAAAAAAACGATATTTGCCTGGGGGCTTGGAGTTACGGAACATATAGACGGAACCGAAGCTGTAAATGCGATAAGCAATCTTGCCATGATGAGCGGAAATTTTGCAAAAGGTGCGGGGGTATTGCCTCTTAGAGGTCAAAACAACGTTCAGGGTGCTTGTGATGTGGGGTGTTTGCCATACTTTTTACCGGATTATATACGACCTGATGAAGAGCATATCGGGCTTATGACACCTGATGTGATAGATGAGATTTTAAATGGCAATATAAAAGCGATTATTAATATGGGCGAGGATATTTTACATATACATCCGAATCAAAACAAAATTCATAAAGCTTTTGAGGAGCTTGAGTTTTTAATGGTTATGGAAGTGATGCCAAATGAGATAACGAAAAGAGCCGATATCGTTTTTGCGGTAAAAAGCGCTTATGAAAAAAGCGGTGTTTATGTAAATGCCGAAAGAAGACTTCATTTAAGTACTCCTCTTGTAAAAAGCTCTCTTCCGGATGATTGGGAGGTTGTTAAAGAACTTGCAAATAGATTCGGAAGCACTTTAAAATACGAAAAAAGTGAAGATGTATTTGAGGATTGTAAAAAAGAAGTGGGGCGTTTTAGGGGTGCGAGTTATGAGAGATTGAAACAAAAGCCTCTTCAATGGCCAATAAAAGAAGACGGAAGCGATTCGCCCGTACTTCATCTTGAGAAATTCTCAACAAGTGACGGAAAAGGACATTTTCATTACCACAAATATCATTTAAGAGGCGAAGTAGAGGATATATTGAAAGGAAAAAAACGCTGGTGGTTAAATACCGGAAGGGCACTTCCTCAATATAACAACTCCGCTCAAACAAAACCGAGTGAAAAACTAACTTCAAAATATGACGACGATATACTTCTTGTAAACGAGATTCATAAAAACGAAATTTCCCAAAAAGTGAAATTAAGGTCAAAATACGGGGAAAGTGCCGAGCTTAAGGTAAAATTTACAGACAAAGTAAGACCATACACACTTTATACTACTTTTCATTTTGCAAAAAACAAAATCAACTATCTATTCGGAGACGAAGCGGACCACAAAGTAAAAACAGCAAGGTTTAAAGCTGTGGAAGTGGAGATTATAAACCTTTAACTTCTTTGGTTTCATTTTTTTTCCGGTAGTAATTTCATAAACCTACCATTTCACTAATTCATCATATAAAAAAATTAACCACCCTCAACAAGAGAGCAAATTTCGACCATTACAAAAAATCTAAAAAGCCCAGACCTTTTCAAGCTTGAGTGCTTTTTTTTAACGCTTTTTTTCCATTGAAATTCGCAATTGTTTCGGGTTGTTTAATTTTACAAATCTTTAATTTTACTGATTCACAAACTCAAAATTTCACTATTTCATCATAGTTATCATATCTTTTCCCCATCTCTTCCTCTTCTTTACCTATTTCATCACTTTAGCGTTTATGAATAAGAAAATATTACTTTACATAATCAATTATCTTGACAATAACCGTATAAAGTTGTATAATTTCATCGTAACTAAAACAAAAGGAGGGGAAAATGGCAGATAAAAAAAGAATGGAAGAAAACAAAGAAGTTACAAAAAAAGTTGAAAACGCTCAAGACAATTATGTAGATGAAAGAGTGAAAAAAGTAACTCAAGAAGCTGTAGATGCAATCAATATGGTTGCAAAAGTAATCGAGCTTTTAGACAAAAAAGAAAAAGACAAAGCGCTTGAAGAAATCGCAAACGTTCTTGGAAAACTTGAAGTATTAATCGCAAGAGACCCGAATTTACAAGTGGTACCTGTTGATGTTAAACAAAGTATCGTAGATTTTCCTGGCACAGTTGATGACGTTGAAGCTGCAAAAGCGGAAGTTGTAGCGCTTATTAAAGCGAGCGAAGTACAAGCGGCAAGAGATATTATGCTAAATCTTGCAAGCGAGCTTGATATTTACGTAACTGCATTACCGATAGGTACGTATCCTGTAGTTATGAAAGCTATTATTCCGTTAATCGAACAAGAAAAATTCGAAGAAGCGAAAAAACTTTTGGTAGAAGCGCTTGAAACGTTAGTAATTGAAAAAATAGTAATTCCGTTACCTATTCTAAGAGCTGAGCAAGCTATTATTAGAGCAAATGAGCTTGCAAACAAAGAAAATCCGAATAAAGATGAATTAAAAGAGCTTTTAGCTTATGCAAAAGAGCAATTGGAACTTGGTGAAGCTTTAGGATACGGAAAAGTTGAAATCGATTACAAAGACTTGTATGTTGAAATTTCTAAACTTGAAAAAATTCTTGAAGGTGAAGAATCTACAAAAGATATTTTCGAAACACTTAAAGAAAAACTTTCAGGAATTATGGCTAAATTCAATAAACCTAAAGCACCTACTCAAATGCCAAAAGCGGAAGATAAAAAAGAGGAGTCTAAATAAGGCTCCTATTTTACTCCGTGAGTATGTAAAAAATCTTTTCTGCTTATCAGATTCTCCAAAATAGCAAATAAAATCATAAAGTTAATAAAACTCGTACCTCCGTGACTAAGCAAAGGCAAAGGTACTCCCACAACCGGGCCTAAATTCATTGTCATTGCTATATTTATGTATGAATAGACAAAAATCATAAGAGCGACTCCGGCAAACATTACTTTTGCAAAATAGTCGTCTTTTAGTTTTTCCGCGACGTTTAGCAAATGAAGTATCAAAACGAAATACAAAAATATTATTCCAATAGCCCCTAAAAATCCGAATCTTTCCACCAAATATGCAAAAATAAAATCACTACTTGCGATAGGCAGGAATTTTAGTTGGGTTTGGGTGGCTTCGTTTTTGCTTTTTCCGCTAAAACCTCCGCTTCCGATGGCAATCATCGATTGTTTTACGTGATAGCTCGGATGAGTTAGGAAATTTTCGATTCTCTTTTTTTGATAGTCTTTTAGTAGATATTTGTATGCCACGGGAGCAAAAAGTACGCCTCCTATAATCAACGTAATCCATATTTTTTTATCCACTCCAACAATAAATAAAACCCCGAATCCGATAATTAATAAAATTAAAGCGGTACCTAAATCAGGCTCTTTTGCGATTAATAAAAACGGGATTATAATATAAATACTTAGTCTTAAAAATTCTTTAAGCGTATATGTGGGTCGCGGAGGATAGCGATATATGAGGTATCCGAGCATTAAAAGCAGGGTAGTTTTCATAAATTCCGAAGGTTGAATGGTAAGGTTGATAATAGGTATTTTAAGCCACCGCTGTGCTCCTAAAATTTTAATTCCGACCAAATCCACCAATAATAAAAGAATGATATTAATCCAATAAACTATCGGAATTACCCAAAGAAGTTTCCGAATAGGTATGAAATACACCGCAATAAATACCACAATACCTATTGAGATATAAATCAGCTCTTTTATAAAAAGTTTATGAGAAATTTCATTAACAAGATATAAACTTACAAAAATAAAAGGAAGGAGAAGGAGAATTAATAAAAAATCGAATTTCCTCAACTACACGGCTCCTTTGTATAATGCTCAAACATCTCGTCAAGTTTGTGAGATAGTTTTTTAGAATTATCTTCAACTTTTTTGAATATGTCAATAATTTCGTCTTTTCTTTTAATGCAACTTTTATCTTTTGTACATTCAAGAGCCGCATTTGTAAAGTTGTGAATATTTTTGTGGATAACGTCTTTGATTTCTTTGTATTCTTTAAGACAACCGATTCTGTGTATTGTTTCTTCGCTTCTGAGCCATTTTCCGAATTCACATTCGTTGTCTTTTGTTTGAGGAATCTCTTTTTCTTCCACAACCGCTTCGAATGCGTTGAGTTTATAAACAAGATGAGATAGTTTTGCAAGGTCGATAAGCATTCTTGTAAGAGCAAAATCGACATTCTTTTTGTTTTCTAATGATTTGTCTCTAAATCCGATAATCATTTCGTTTACGCTATCAACATCTTCTCTGCTTGTAGTTGCCATTGAAGTGATTTTTTCGGAGTTGGCTTGAATGTCGCTTGTTTCTTGTTGTAATGTTTTAATGGTAATTGAAATTTCGCTTGTAGCTTTTTGGGTTCTTTCGGCAAGTTTTCTAATTTCATCCGCAACTACCGCAAATCCTCTTCCGTGTTCTCCCGCTCTTGCCGCTTCGATAGCCGCATTTAAAGCAAGTAGGTTTGTTTGGTCCGCGATATCTGTGATTAGCTCAACGATTTTACCGATTTCTTCGGCTCTTTGTGAGAGCATATTAATCGCTTCGTTTGTATGAGCGATAAAGTCGATAAGCTCGTTAAGTACGATAGATAGGTTTTCGATTTTTTGAGCCGATTCATCCGCACCTTCGAAAATTTCGGTAGAAAGTTCGTCGATTTTCATCATAAATTCTCTAAGTTTTTCGTCAAAAGATTTTTTAATTTCTTGAATTTCGGTTTTTGTTCCGCCGCCGAGGTCGTTAAGTGTAATAAATAGTTCGCTTCTTGCTTGTTCTTTCAAAGCCGTTGAAATTGCTTGAATCGCTTCGTTTACGATTTCTACCGTAGCTCTGAATCTACCTTTGTATCCTTGAGGAGATATATCTCTATAATCGATTCCTTGTTTTGCGGCGCTGATTGATTCTTTTATGTCTCTTTCAAACGCTTCAAGTTGGTCAAGCAGGTTATTAACATCCCACGCTAAAGAGTTTAAAGGGTCGTTCGGGTCGATATTTGTAATTCTTTTGTTAAAATCCCCCTCACTCGCTCTTTCGATCGTTTTTGAGATTTTTTTAATTAAAGAGCTTTTTGTAGAAGATGTGGTTTGGCTCTTTTGAAAAAATAGAGCAGCAGAGGCTAAAATACCTAAAACTCCGAGTCCTAAGGTTACGAAATCTCCTTTAAATCCGCCGTATCCCGCTACTATCAAAAAGAGCAGGGCCGTGATTGTTCCTATGATTTTAGAGTTCATTGATAATTCCTTTTTGAATTTTTATCATGAGTTCGTTGAATGTTAAGCCTTTTGAGTTTAGTAAATCTTCTACGGCTTTAAGTGAAGCTTGCATTCCTCCGCTCTCTTCGATTCTTTTGAGTTCTTGATAAAGAGGCTCTATTATGTTTTTGAATCCTTCTCTTGGTTTACGTCTGACGGAATAGTATCCCACCTTTTGACCGGAAGCGTCAAAAGTAGGAGAGATGTTTGCAAATACCCAATAATAACCGCCGTCTTTTCTTAGATTTTTAACAAATCCGAACCACTCTTTGTTTTCTTGTTGGATATGGTCGTAAAGTACTTTAAAAGCGCATTTAGGCATATCCGGATGTCGTAGGATATTGTGAGGTTTTCCTAAGAGTTCGGCTTCCGTGTAGCCGCTCATTTGGATGAATATTTCGTTTCCGTAGAGGATTTTACTTTTTAAATCCGTTTTGGAGACGATAAAATCCTCTTCTTTTAGGATAATCTCCTTTTGGGTTGGTGTGACCTTAACTCTTGCCATCGTTTCTCCTTAACTTTTATGCCGTCGATTCCAAGAGGAGCTATTTTTTCAATTTCGTCAAGCGAATCGGCCAAGTAGATAATTTTCGTATCCAATAAATATTCTTCAGCTACCTCTTGAAACTTTTTGGCATTTTCTACTATATCGGTAAAAACGTATTTAGCATTAAGGCTTGAGACGAAAATTAACTCTTTAATCGAAGAAATTATTACTCCGTAAGGTAAGTCGTTACGATGGCAAAAGCTATAAACCTCTAAAGACGAATCACAATATTCGAAGATTAAAGTAGCGTTACTTGGGGAGTTTTTGATGTCTTCTATCGTTTTTGCAAAATAAAACGTTTCGTTATGAAAAGGAGCTTCAAGAATTAGCATAGCAATCCTTGCAGATGTTTTTTCCGTCAACTTTTTTTATTTCGTTTTTAGGATAAAAGGTTTTGCATTTATCGCACATTACCAAATCTTCACTCTCTTCTTTTTGTTTTTCTTCAACCGCAGGTTTTTTTATAAAAAAGAAATAAATCGCACCCGCAATAATCAAAAAAAGTATTAATTTTCCCATATCAGTCCTTTATGAAGATGTAGTTTCTTTTGTCTTTGCTTATGATTGATGCTTTTATGCCGTTTAGTTCGTCTAAGACGTTCGAGCCTTTATAAAGAAGTAACGTTGAGTTTTCTTTTAGATAAGGTTTTGCTATTTTTAAAATTTCAGGGGTTGGCATAACGGCTCTGCTCGTTATCAAATCCACAGGTTCTATATCGGCGTTTTCGAGTCTTTTTGGTACGACGGTTACGTTTTTTAAGCCCAAAATCGTTTTTAGGTAGTTTAGGAAGCTGTATCTTTTTTTTAGAGGTTCTACCAAATACCATTTGGTATCGGGCATGGCAATTGCCAAAATAAGTCCCGGAAATCCTGCGCCGGTGCCTATATCTATCGCTGTTTTGGCATCTTTTATTTTCTCAAGCGGATAAAGGCTGTCTTGAATCTGAGCTTCAATCTCTTCTTTTGTCGTGTAGTTGGTTAGTTTGTGGGTTTTGTTCCATTTTAAAAGTTCGTTTGTGAATTTTTCAAGTTTTTCTTGCATTTTCAGCCTTTACAGATATTGTCTTCTATCATTAAATATTCGTCTTTGCTCATTATACCCGCAACCGATAAAAAAGGTAGCATAATTCTAAAAAATGCTTTTGGCATTTCTAAAATTATAGGATTTTTTCCGTATCTTTGAAAAACTGCTAAGAAGAGTTTTTTCATACTTATCACTTCTTCGCCGCAAAGTTCGAATTCTCCTTTTAAATCGTCTTTGATTACTCTATCGATAAAAGCTGTCAGTTTTTCGATAGTAATAGGTTGAACTTTCATTTTCGGAGCGAAGATTAGAGGCATATTTTTGAATTTTTCGAGTTCTTCGTATAATTTTTGCCCCTCTCCTAAAATTATCGAAGGTTTAATTATTGCGTAGTTTTTTACGTTTTGTTTTATTAGCTCTTCTGCGAGGGCTTTTGTGTGTTTATAGCCGGAAGGGTGATTTTTTTTGCTACCTAAAGCCGAAATGTGGATTAGTTTTTTATCTTTTACTTTAGGGATGAGATTTTTTACGAACTCTACGTGAGATTCTTCATAAGTGTGTTTGTTTTCTTTTAGGATTCCTACGGTATTTATTACGATATCTGCGTTTTCTATATTATTTGTTAAGTTGTTTTTGAAATGATTTTTTAAATACGACCCTAAAAAACCATCCGATGTAATATATATTTTTTTCATTTTTTTTCCTATTTTATAATTTGTGACCCAATTTCTCTTTTTTCGTTTTTAGGTAGTTTTCGTTGAATTTATTCGGTGTCACTTTTATAGGTATTCTCTCAACAACTTCGATATTTTTTAATGAAAAAAGTTTTCTCGGGTTGTTTGTTAGGAGTTTTATTTTTTTAATACCGAAATGATTCAGGATTTTTTCCACAATCGAAAAATCTCTCAAATCGGCTTCGAATCCCAACTGATGATTGGCTTCTACGGTATCTAAGCCTTTGTCTTGAAGAGCGTATGCGTTTACTTTGTTAAAAAGTCCGATGCCTCTTCCTTCTTGTCTTAGATATATTACCATACCACCCTTTTCGTTTATGGCTTTTAAGGCGAAATCGAGCTGCTCTCCGCAGTCGCATTTTAAGCTTCCAAGAGCATCACCCGTTAGACATTCGCTGTGGATTCTCACAAGCGGGATTTCGGGCATATTTTCGGTGAAAATCACCAAGTGCTCTTTATCTCCTTCTTTAAAAGATTGAATTTTAAAAATTCCGTGTTTCGTAGGAAGAGTCGCAATTTCGGATATTTTCAAAAATTCTCCTTTTTTTGCTAAAATTATACCTTAATTATAAATAAAGGATTTAAAGTGAGACATTTTTTATGGCTTATTGATTATACCAAAGAAGAGATAAAAGAGATTATCGATCTTGGTTTTGAGATAAAAAAAGAGACGAAACTCGGTATTTTCAAGCCATATATGAAATATAAACAGCTTGCTATGATTTTCGAAAAGAGCTCTACAAGAACGAGAGTTTCTTTTGAAGTGGGAATTAATCAATTAGGCGGTAACGGAATATTTTTAAGTAGTCGCGATATACAATTAGGACGCGGTGAACCTCTTAAGGATACCGCAAGAGTGATTAGTAGAATGGTAGATATGGTTATGATAAGAACTTTCGGGCAAGATAGACTCGAAGAGTTTGCAAAATATAGTAAAGTCCCTGTTATTAACGGCCTGACAGACCTTTGTCATCCCGTACAATTGTTAGCCGATTTGATGACTATGATAGAGTTTGGTAAATTCGATTTTGAAAATCCTTCAAATACTACCGTGGCATATGTGGGCGATGGTAATAATATGGCGAATTCTTGGGCGATTCTTGCAAGTAAGCTCGGGTTTAATCTAAGAATCGCCACTCCAAAAGGCTATGAAATAGACGAAAACATAAAACAGAAAGCTTTGGAGTTTGCTAAAAAAAGCGGTGCTAAATTAGAATTTTTATACGACCCTAAAGCCGCTGTAAAAGATGCGGATGTGGTAACGACCGATACTTGGGTTAGTATGGGGCAAGAAGAAGAAAAAGAAAAAAGAATCAAAGATTTTAGAGGTTTTGAGGTTGATAGCGAACTTATGAAATTGGCAAAAAGCGATGCTATTTTCTTACATTGTCTGCCGGCTTACAGAGGATATGAGGTGAGTGAAGAAGTTTTCGAATCACATGCGGATGAGATTTTCCAAGAAGCGGAAAACAGACTTCATGCACAAAAAGGTTTAATGGTATGGCTAAACAAATAGCTGAAAAAATCAAATCCAATACTATCGTTCAATGTAAAGATATGGAGATAATCCAAGGAGATATCGACTCTCCTCTTTGGGTTATGATAACTCCCGATGAAAAACTAAAAGTCGTTTTGGATGTAGATGAATATATCGACTTAATGGATAGTATGAAACAGATTATGAAAGAAAATTTCGAATTAAAACTTGAAAAAGCGATTTTAAGCGAATTTCCTATAGATTATGACGACGTAAAAGCGGTAGTTTTGGAAGAGATGAAAAACGACGATGAAAAATCGATTTATGAAATAGTTCAAAAAGTAAAGACCGAACATCCTAACCTTTTTTACAATCTAAACTTGGATAAATTATTCTAAACGAAAAAATTTTTCCTTTTTTTACTTTTTTCTATTGACAATAATGAAGAGTTTTAATATAATTTTGTTGTATAAAAAATTAGGAGGTGCCATATGGCATGCGAAAAAGACACAAAAGAATTAGCACAAGCTGAAAACAAAACACAAGAAACTAAGGAGGTAAATATGGAAGAAATCAAAACTCAAGAAGGTGTATTAGTATTAAAACAAATGCCTGAATTCAAAATGGAAGCATATGACGCGGCAACAGGACACTATACTGAAGTTAGCAGCGATGATTATAAAGGAAAATGGACTGTAGTATGTTTCTATCCGGCGGACTTTACATTCGTATGTCCTACTGAAATTGCGGCAATGAACGCAGCGTTACCATTATTAAAAGAACTTGGTGTGGAAGTACTTGCAGTATCAACTGACACAAAATTCTCACACAAAAGATTCGTTGAAACTGAGCCTTTACTAAAAGATTTAAAACTTACAATCGCAGCTGACCCGACTGGTGAAGTTACAAGAAAATTCGGTGTAATGATCGAAGGTGCGGGACTTGCTCTAAGAGGTAGATTCTTAATCAACCCTGACGGACAAGTTGTAGCGCAAGAAGTACAAGCTCCACCTGTAGGTAGAAGCGTAAAAGAATTCGTAAGACAAATTATCGCGCATCAACATGCATACAAAACTGGTGAAGTTTGTCCTGCAAACTGGAAACCTGGTAAAAAAACATTACCTGTTAATACAGATATCGAACCTATGACAGGAAACGTTGGTGCTTACGTAACACTTAACGACCTTATCGACGAAAACGACGTTAAAGAAATGGAAGAAATGGTTAAGGCTTTCAAAAACTCTTAATCTTTCTTCTTTTTTTTCTTTACAATGTCTAAATTTTTGGATATTGTAAAGAAAAAAACTGAAAGGCCGACATGAAAAATTATAAAATCCTCCTTGAAAATAGTGACTTAAAAACGACACCTCAAAGACTCGCTATTTTAAAAGAGCTCGATTCAAAAGGTCACGCAAGTATAGAAGAGATATATGAAGATATTAAAGAGATGTTTCCAAGTATTTCTCTTGCTACGATTTATAAAAATATCAATGCTTTAAAAGAAGAAAAAATTATCAGTGAAATTTGTCTTCATCAAAAGCCTAAATTCGAAATTACAAAAGATCCTCACGCTCATTTTATTTGTAAAAAATGCGGTAAAGTAGTAGATATCCCTATGGATGAGTTATTAAGACCGGAAATGAACGAAAAATATTCCGATAGCGAAAAAGAATTATATATCTACGGAATTTGTGAAGAATGCAAGGATGGTAATAGTTAATCTTATCGTCGATTTCGAGCTTCCTTTTGTCTTCTCTTTAAAAGAACGTCGTAAAATTGTCAATTCTATAAAAGATAAATTAAAAAAATTCAATGTTAGCGTACTTGATATTTCCGGAGAATATCCCAAAGAAGCAAGTATTGCAATAGCCTTTTTGGCTCACAACGAAAAGCAAGCCGCAGAAATACAAAGAACTATCGAGGAGTTTTTGTATAAAAACTTCCCCGAAATAGAGTTTTTCTTTGATAGCGAAATAATCTAAACTTCAACGACCCTTATCATATTTGTAGTACCTTCTTTTCCGACGATACTACCCATTGTGATAATCACTTTGTCTTTTTCTTTTAAGATATTTAATTTTTTTGCGATTTCTATAAATTTATGAATAAGTTTTTCAGGGTCTTTGATTTTCGGCATTTCAAAAATCTCTTCAACTCCCCATACTACTTTTAATTTTCTGCTTGTGTCTCTGCTGTGAGTTACCGCAAAAATCGGAGATTTAGGTCTGTATTTTGCGATTGATTTGACTGTAGTACCGCTACTTGTGAATGAAATAATCGCTTTTGGCTCGATTCCTTTACAAAGGTCGGCGACACTTGCAGCGATTGCGTCTTTGTCTTCTATTTCGTATTTTTTATAATAAGGATAAATGCTTTGAATTTCTTGAATGATTTTTACTAAAACTTCTACCGCTTTAATAGGATATTTACCTACGGTAGTTTCGTCACTAAGCATAACGGCATCCGTTCCGTCCATAACGGCATTTGCTACGTCGCTAACTTCCGCACGCGTCGGAAACGGAGAATTTACCATAGATAGTAGCATTTGAGTCGCCGTAATTACCGGTTTTTTGAGCTTATTGGCACGGCGTATTATTTTTTTCTGAATTACGGGTACTTTTTCTATTCCTACTTCAATACCCAAATCGCCTCTTGCCACCATTACCCCGTCAGCAGCTTCTAAAATTTCGTCAAGATTTTCAACCGCTTGTTTCGTTTCGATTTTTGCTATTACCCACGGCATATGTTTAGGGTGTGCGTTTTTAAGAATCTCTTTTGCTTTTAAGATATCCTCTTTTCTATTAACAAACGAAATAGCTACGATATCGACTTCGTTTTTAGCACCGAATGCCAAATCTTTTTCGTCTTTTGGTGTAATTGCCGATATTTTTAGGTTCGAGTGAGGAAAATTTACTCCTTTCCTGCTTGATAACACTCCGTCGTTTTTAACTTCCAAAACAAGATAATCGGGAGTTTTTTCAATTACTTTGGTTCTTATTGAGCCGTCGGCGAAAAATACGTATTCCCCTTCGTTTACGTGGTCAATGATTTCAGGGTAGCTGATAGTAAGGTCATATGCGCTTTTAGGGTTTTTTTTGACAAGTCTTATTTTATCGCCTCTTTTTAATTCCAAAATTCCGTTTATTTCACCGATTCTGATTTTCGGACCGCTTATATCTTGAAGAATAGCCGTTTTTGAGTTTAGTTTTTTAGCCGCTTCTCTTATTTTTTTGATAGAAGCTTTGTGCGTTTTATGGTCTGCGTGAGAGAAATTGAGCCTAAAAACGTCCACTCCGGCTTTTATCATATCTTCAATCTTATCGATACTGCTCGGTCCTAAAGTTGCTACGATTTTTGCCTTTTTCATTCAATTCCTTTCATTTGAAGTTGTTCTTTTATCTCTTTTAAAAGCATTGCAGGGTTTTTGATAGGGTAATGTATGTTTTTGATGATGTCTTGAGCTTTTACGCCTTTTATTTCTATGTTTTTTAATCTCTCAATCAATTCGTCTGCGTCGGTAATAGGGTAGTGCATTCCTTTTATGTTTTTAAGTACCAAATAAGCCCATGGTGCGTCGCATTGGGATACGGCTTCTTGAGAAATCATACGGCAGTACTCCATAACCGTTTGAGAATCTTCTCCTTCTTTTACCAATTTATATGCAAGTTTTGCTATTCCGCCTGCCGTATGGACTTTTAGTTGTTTTTTTTCTTCGCTTGTCAGCTCGTCGATATGTTCTATTTTATAAAGTGCTGCGTTCGGGTCGGCTCTTAGGATTTGTCTGATTGTATTTCTTGTAAGGCCTACAAACTGAGCTATCTCATCTTCCGTTTTTAAATACTCTTCTCTTAACACTATTACAAAAGCGGCTCTTGCGATACTCGGAAGCCATGTTAGCGTTCTATATTCGGCGAGTTTATTTAAACCGCCTAAAAGGTCTATCGATTTAAAAAAGACTCTTTCGGCTAAATATTTGATTTCGTTATCGTTTGTTTTTATCTCAAGTATCATGATTCACCTCCTATAGGGTTTCCTATTTTTACGATTCCCGTGTCAGTTATTTCTAAAGTTCTCACTTTTGTATCATGACCGCTCATTCTACACCCGTCTATTCTAAAAAGCCTGATTATTTCACCTATCGGTTTTTTGTACATTTTGGCTTTGTAGCTTGAATCTATCACTTCTTTGCTAAGTACTATCGTTCCGTCTACTATATGCCCGACGGCATAACCTCCGGCCGCTTCGCTGCTTAGTAAATCGTGACCGCTTCTTTTTTGCGATACCAAAATAGAAGTTTGGTACCATTTTTTTAAGAAATTATAAATCATTCTAACAATCGTTCTTGCCATCATTTCTTTATTTTCGAAAAATCCGGTAATGGAGTCAATTACTACGTCTTTTATGTCGTATTCTTTGATGGCGTAAGCTAAGGTATTTAAGAATGTCGGTATTTCGTCTCTTAGTTTATAGTGACTTGTGGCGTCTATAAAGATGATGTTTTCATCGATTACCTTTGCATCGACTCCCATAGCCGCAGCTCTTAGTTTCATACTTGCTACGACGTAATTTGCCGGAGTTTCGACCGTTACGAAACACACTTTTTCGTACTGAGCCCTATGGATTGCGAATTGTTCGGCCATTAAGCTTTTTCCGGTATCGTTGATTCCCGTTATGTTACATACGCTGTATTTTGGCATTCCGCCAAGAGGTTTTTTTTGGGGTTTGTTGTTTTCAATTACGGCTGTGAAAAAGAGATTGTCAAGGCCTTCGATTCCGGTAGTTATACCTTCAAGTTTAGGAGCTTTTTTTAGTGCTTCTTTTGCAGTTATTATAGAATCGGTAATAATTTCTTTTTCCATTTTTAAGCCCCTTTTTAGATTTATCTATATTTTAACTAAAAAGGGGCTAAATTGACAAGGGTTTTATCAAGTTTTTTTATTTAACTTTTATACAATCCGTTTCTTTTTGTTTGTCAAATTCCCACCACTCTTTTTGGCTCCAAGGTTTAAGTTCTTTAAGTTTGTTCATTAAATATTCGAAATCTCTTGGAAGCAATGCTTGGTCGCCGTCACTTAGTGCTTCTTTAGGACAATTATGCATTTCGATAATAAGTCCGTCAGCACCTACTGCCATTCCCGCATATGCAAGAGCGCTTACGAATTCTCTTTTTCCTGCCGCGTGGCTCGGGTCTACGATAATAGGTAAGTGGGTCATTTTTTGCATAATAGGCACAAGTGTCACATCAAGTGTATTTCTTACACTCGGCTCGTAAGTTCTCGTACCTCTAAGACATAAAATAACTTTATCGTTTCCTTCACTCATAATATATTCCGCACTCATTAAGTGCTCTTTTACAGTCGAAGCGATTCCGTTTTTAAGAATTACCGGTTTATCAAGTTTTCCGATTTCTTTAAGTAGAGGAAAGTTTTGCATATTTCTCGCACCGATTTGGATTACGTCCGCGTATTTATATACTACATCGATATCGCTTATACTCATAAGCTCTGTAACAATCGGAAGTCCCGTTTCTTTTTTAGCTTCCATAAGCATTTTCAGACCCTCTTCTCCGTGTCCTTGGAAAGTGTACGGAGAAGTTCTTGGCTTATAAGCTCCTCCTCTTAGCATATGCGCGCCGTTCGCTTTTGCCACTTTTGCAAGATATACTACGTTTTCAACATTATCAACACTACAAGGTCCGGCAATAATTACTTTGTGTCCTCCCCCGATTTTTACGCCTTCTACGTCAATTACGCTATCTTCGGGGTGAAATTCTCTACTTGCTCTTTTGTACGGAGCCGAAACTTCAAGTACTTTTGCAACACCGGGAAGCGTACTTAAAGGTCTTCCCATCAAATCGGTTTTATCTCCGATAATACCTATTACAACTTGTTTTTCACCAGGTGCAATGCTTACATCATGACCCCAGGCTTTGATTTGTTCTATGGTTTTGTTAATCTCGTCCTGAGTCGCCCCCACTTTCATAACTAATACCATTTTTGTCCTTTTTTAAATTTTTGACATATTATATCAAGTTTGGTAGAGTATTGCAATAAAAATATATATTAATTGATAAAAATTTTCCATAATTATACTTTTGATAATTTTTCGTTATAATTCTTTAAAAAAGAATAGGGATGTTTGAGAAACTGATTAAGAAGTTAAAAGAGGGCATAAGCAAGGATGAATTTTATAATCTGACAAAAGAACATTACGAAGGGTTTGATTTTAACGCAATATACGATTTGATGAAATTTCAAGGTCTTCCTCTTACTGAAATAAACGGCAAAATCTACTTAAAAACCGCACTGATACCTTATGATGAAGCCGAGTATACGGTGGTCGATTTGGAAGTAAACAATTCAAAACCGAAAGAAGGTCAGGCTATCGAAATAGGGGCGGTAAAAATAAAAAATTTAAAACCCGTAGATGAGTTTTCGTTTTTGATAAAAGCTACCGATATTCCGAAATATGTAACAAAAGTAACGGGGATAGACGAAGAGATGTTAAAAAACGAAGCTTCTCAAAAAGAGATACTCAAAAAATTTAGACTTTTTTTGGGTGATTCTATTTTTGTAGCCCACGCGGCCGATTTTGATTATAATTTTTTAGCCAAGCAGTTTGAAAAAGAGAATTTAGGAGAGCTTTTAAATAGGCATTTATGTACTATTACGCTTGCCGAAAAAACAATAGAAGCCCAAAGATACGGTCTTAAATATCTAAAAGAGTCTTTGAATCTGCCAAACGAAGTTGACCATAGAGCTCTTGGAGATGCAAGAACCACTACAAGAGTATTTTTAAAAGCGCTTGAGAATTTGCCGGAGGATATTATTACGGCTGAAGATTTGATTGAGTTTGCACAACCTAAAAAAAATAAATGTAAAAAAAAGAAAAAAAACACTAAATCTAATTAATTACTATTTTATCTCTTCCTTGGTTTTTGGCTTCATACAGAGCTTTGTCGGCAAGTTTTATACATTCGTTTCCGTCTTCACAATCATCAGGAAATAGAGCGGCACCGATACTGATTGTTTTGTTAATATATAAACCGCTGCTTAAATAAAACGGTTGAGATTTGACCGCTAATCTTATTTTATCCGCAATTTTTCTTAAATCTTCTTTAGTTTTTATGTTTGTAGCTATAATTAAAAACTCTTCTCCTCCTAATCTTACCGGAATATCGCTTTTTCTAATGTTTTCTAAAATTATTTCCGATAATTTTTCAAGTACTCTATCTCCCGCATCATGACCGTATGTGTCGTTTACTTGTTTGAAATGGTCCATATCGAGCATAATAAATCCGATTTTTCCGTTTCTTCTTTTTGCTCCTTCGATTAAAGTCGGGAGCATATTTTCTAGATATCTTCTGTTATAAAGTCTTGTTAGAGGGTCTTTTATGTTTTGGTTGTGTAAAAGCTCAAGAGTATATTTAGATTCGATAATAGTCGATATTTCGTTTAGGTAGGCTTTTATATAAGGTAAAACTTTAAGTACGTGTTTTTTTTCTTCGTCGGTAAAAATTATTTTTAAGATACCGGTGAAATTACCGGTAGAGCTAAACGGAAGACATATGTGATTGGTATTGCAATAGTGTGATAAACACTCTTTTTTCATTTTTAGAGAATTTATCTCTTTTTTTAATCTATAGGCTCTGCAATCTTTATAGTTTTCTAAAACGTTACAGCAAATATCACCTTGAGAGTGTATTATTTTTGCAATATTTTCGTTGTTTTCTATGCCTATAATTATGAAATGTTTAATTTCGAACTCTTTTATAATATCTACGAGCCTCTCAAGTATCGTTTCGTATGAGTTGTCTTCTTCGATTATTCTTTTGAATTTGAAGATATTCGCAAGTTGTTCGATTGTCTCTTTTGCGTCGTTTAGAGGGTCGTTTGATTTTTCTTTTTCGATAAGTGCGGTATATTTTTCTTCTATAACTCCGAAGCTTTCTTTTAGTTTTTGAAGGAAATAGTTATAAGAATTTACGAAATCTTTCGCTTCGCCTTTTAGTTTTAATTCGATTTTATTATTGAAGTTTCCTTTTAGGATATTATTTGTGGATTCTTCTATCTTTTCAAGAATTTCGAGATAAGGTTTTAGGAAGTGATTAACGAGTAAAATAATTATAATCAATGAAATTAGAGCTATTAATATAAGCTGCGCAATAGCCATAAGAAGTTTATCGAAATAGTTTTTTGCCGAAAAGACTATTTTTAATGATTCGAGTTCGTTAAAAGGTACGATAGAGATGATGGTTTTGTCTTTAAACGAATATATAAGTTCGTTTTTTTGACCTTTTATAAATTCTATTTTTTTTATCGGATGAGAGTTTTGGATGATATGTAAGAATTTATCTTTATCTATTACTTCTCTTAGAATATCTACTATTAAATTCGTTTGATTTTTTATAAGTGAATTTGAATAATTAAGAAAAGAAGCCCCCACAATAAATGTTCTTATTATTGTGGAGATTATCATAATAAAGGCGATTATGATTAAAATCTTTTTTTTCACTCACAAAGCTCCTTAAGAATTTCATCTTTCTTTTCGCAAAATCGGCTCTCTTTAGGAATAATAAAGAGGTCTCTTGCGATGTTTTTTTGAGTGGAAATTTTGACGTCTTCTACGCTTACGCCGTATCTGTCAAAGGTATCCATTATTGTCGATACTATACCTTTTTTATCGGCAGTTTTGAGTTTTACTAAAGCGTAGTTTTGAGAGTGGTTGCAGTCGATTTCGAACTCTTCATTTTTAAATTTGATTTTATTTTTAATTTTTTGAGGAGAAAACGCTTTTTTTATATACTCTTCGATTATAGGCAAATCGTATTCGTCTACTTTGGTATCGAATTCGATTTTGAAATATTTATATTCGCCTATTTTGTAGATTGATAGATGGTTTAGATTTAGTTTTTGCAGTTTTTCCAAAAACCATCCGATTGCAAAATTTAGTGAGTCGTGTTTGATTAAATGGATAATTAGATGTTTGTCGTTTTCGAATTTTACTTTGTAATCTTCTACGTCGTTAATCCATTTTAGTATTTCTATTATTTCATTTGTTGAGTTTTGCAAGAAAAATTGAGTTGAAGGCGAATTTAGAGCCGCTTTTTTTATTTTTAGAGGTAGATTTTTGAACTCTTCTTTGTTTTGTAAAATTTTTTCTTTTCTTTTTCTGGCTGCCGTTTCAGTGATTAATTCTTTATTTTCAAGGGCTCTTAAGGTGTTTTCGTAAAGAGTTTTTAAAAGATTGGCTTTAAAGTCATTAAACACTCCCGGACCTACCGCTTTAATATCTGCGATTGTTAAAATATACAGATAATCCAAAAACTCTTTGTTTTCTACAATGGACGCAAATGAAAGTATTACTTTGTCGTTGAATATATCTTCTCTTTGAGCGACGTTTGACATTAAAGTGTGGTGTTTGATGAGCTTGGCTATTATCTCTTCGTTTCCGAAATTAATCTGTTCGGCAAACTCTTTTGCTATTTTCGCTCCGACAATAGAGTGGTCTTCGATTCTGCCTTTTCCTAAATCATGGAAGAAAGCCGTAAATCTTAAAAGCGCTTTTTGTTTTTCTTTTAGATTTTGAAACATTTCAACGTTTTCTATCTCTTTTAGAGTATATAAAGAGTGAATATCTACCGGATATTGATGATATCCGTCAAATTGAGCTAAATATTTGATTTTTTCAAACGGAGGAATAAGCTCTTCTATCTTATCCGCTCGATATAAAGCGAACATTATCGCATAAGCGTTTTGAGAGTAAAAAAGTTTTTTAATATCCGTTTTTTTTGCGTTTGTTTTTTTTGATTTGAAGTTTGCGGTTACTGAGATATCGCATTTTGAAAATTTCGGAAGTGATAAAATTTTATTGAGATATGTTTTGAAATCTTCTTTTGTGTAAAATGTCGAATATAATATATCATCGCAAATATATAAATTCTTATCTACTCTTTTTTCTTTTGCCGTTTTATAAGGCATAGAGTATAAATACGGCTTGATTAATTTTTTGATAGTTATTTCACAAAACGTATTGACTTTCCATAACGCTTTTAATAAATCTTTTATGAATCTTCTCTCGGCCGATAATCTACTTGTGTCTTCATATCCCATATTAAGAGCTATTTCTCTTTGGTATTGAAGTCTTACGGTGTCTATTTTTTTCTTTGCTACGAGGTGTAGATAGACTCTGACTTTGAATAAAAACTCAAGAGCGCTTCTATATTCTTTAAAGCTCTCTTCATCCGCAAATTTTGGTACCAAATAAGAGTTGTTAGGGTAGTTGAAAATTACTTTGTTTATCCAAAAAAGAGTATTGGCATCTCTAATTCCGCCGAATCCGTCTTTGATATTCGGCTCCATGGAAATAGGATATTTTTTGTGTCTTTGTTTCATCTCTTCGTATTTTGCTAAAATGTACTCTTTTTTATTGTGATTTCTTATTTTATTTAAGACGTTTTCGGTTTCGTACCATAAGTATTTGCTACCCGTGATAAATCTACTCTCAAGCATAGCCGTTTTGATTGTTATATCTTCGTTACTTGCGGGGAAAAGGTCGTTTAGTTCATGAACTCTGTGACCGATTTTTAATCCCAAGTCCCAAAGCATCGTTATGAAGTTTTCTATAATGTTTTTAATATTGTATCCCGGCAGGTCTTTATAGACTATCATAATATCGATATCCGAATAAATCGATAACTGCTCTCGTCCGTAGCTTCCCAAAGCTACCAATGAAATGGGAATATTATTCATAGGAGGTCTGAACTCTTCAAAATTCTTTTTTAGAATGTATTTATAAATAATCGTTAAAAAATAGTCCATTTTTTTTGTATGTTTTACAAAAAAATCTTTTCCGCCTTCGACTTTTATCTGTTCTAAATAGTTTTTTATCTCTTGTTTTATCGTTTTTGCTATAAGCAAGTCGTCATTACTTGAGTAAATAAGCTCGTTTAGTTGCATTTTTCCTCCTTTTGTGGTATTTTATCACATAATTTTTGAAGGGACGGATATGCAAAGAGTCGATTTTGATAAATTTACAATTGAAGATGGTCTTAAGCTTTATGAAAAAGATCTTTTTACTATAGGAAAAATAGCAAACGAAATAAGAGAAAAATATCACGGAAGAAAAACTTTTTTTAATATCAACCGTCATATAAATCCTTCTAATATCTGCAAAGACGTATGTAAATTTTGTGCTTTTTCGGCGCATAGAAAAAATCCGAATCCTTATACCCTTTCGATTGAAGAGTGTGTGGAGATTGCAAAAGAAGCGCATAAAAAAGGCGCTAAAGAAGTTCATGTAGTATCTGCTCATAATCCGGAAGTGGGGTATGATTATTATATGAATATCGTAAAAGAGATAAAAAAAGAGCTTCCCGATATTCATGTAAAGGCATTTACTGCGGCCGAGATAAATTTTTTTAGCGAGCTTAGCGGTAAAAGTTATGATGAGGTGCTTGATGATATGATTGAAGCCGGTGTGGATTCTATGCCGGGTGGTGGAGCTGAAATATTTGATGAAGAAGTTAGAAATAGAATTTGCAAAGGTAAAGTAAGTAGTGAAAATTGGTTGAAAATCCATGAGCTTTGGCATAAAAGAGGCAAAAAGAGTAACGCCACAATGCTTTTTGGACATATAGAAAATAGAGCACATAGAATCGACCATATGCTTAGATTAAGACGTCTTCAGGAAAAAACGGGAGGTTTTAATGCCTTTATTCCTCTTGTATATCAAACTAAAAACAATTATCTAAACGTTAGAGAGTTTTTAACAGGTGTGGAAATATTAAAAACAGTAGCGATTAGCAGGATTATTTTGGATAATATCCCGCATATTAAGGCTTATTGGCCGACTTTTACTCTTAATCTTGCACTTGTCGCTCAAGAATACGGTGCTGATGATATCGACGGAACTATACAAAAAGAATCAATACAATCATCTGCAGGTGCCGCTTCTAAAAACGGGCTTGATATGGAAGAGTTGATTTTTCAGATTAAAGATGCCGGATTTATACCGGTTGAGAGAGATAGTTTGTATAACGAATTGAAAGTGTATAAATAGCAAGCTTATTTAATATAGCTTGCTATTTTATCGGGAAGTTCTATAGGACTGATAGGTTTTATTAGTACTTCTTGAGCTCCTGCCAGTCTTGCGTCTTCTTTTTTTTCATCATCAGTTGTTAATACAATAATAGGAATATTTACACACTCAGGTTTTTCGTTTTTTAGAGCTTGCATAAATTGAATTCCGTCCATTACCGGCATTTTTAAATCAAGAAGTACCAAAGAAACTTCCGGAGTGATTTTAGATAAAGCTTCCACTCCGTTTTCCGCTTCTATTACTTCGTAACCGATTTTTTTAAGCGTTACGCTTAAAAGTTTACGATTAATAGCGTCATCATCAACTATTAATATTTTCTTATTCTGCATTGCTTAACCTTTTTATAGTTGATTTAATATTTTCTGGATTTAAGTCCGAAATTATATCATCTGCAAACTCATTTTCAGTCTCTCCGATGATAATTATTTTAACATTAGGAACTTCCGCTTTTACGATTTTTAATAGATTGTTTAAATCGGCATTGTTAAAATCTTCTTCAATTAAAAGAATATTTTTAGCATTAGGGTCTAATTTTGTCGTTAATTGTTTAACGTTTGAAGCAGTTTCAAAGTCAAAATCTAGTACGTTTTTAAAATAACTTGCTAAAAACGGACTTTCCGTTGCTACGATAATTTTTTCTTTTGTCGGTGCTGTAGTTTGAAGATTAACTGTTGGTTCAACTTTAATTTCTTCAATTTCTTCTTGAGTTTCTACCGTTTGTTCGTTTTCAGGTGATTCGAACGAATAGTTATGTTGTTGGATTTTTTCAAGTACTCTTTGAAGTTCTTTTTTCTCAATAGGTTTTGAAATGTAATCGTCCATTCCGGCACCTAGGAATCTTTCTCTATCACCTTTTAACACGTTAGCTGTTACTGCGATAATAGGAGTGTGAGGGATTCCTTCTTCTTTTTCAAATTCCAAAATTTCTTGAGTGGCTTCAACTCCGTCCATTACAGGCATTTGGACGTCCATGAAAATAACGTCATATTTTTCAGGATTCATTGAGTATTTATTAAACGCAATAAGTCCGTTTTCAGCCGTATCAGTTTGTATACCCATTGATTTTAGAGTTGTTTGTAGTAATTTTAAGTTAATAGGGTTATCTTCTGCGATTAAAGCTCTTAATTTATATAGAGGTTTTTCTGTCGCTTTTGTTGTTGTTTTAGTTGTTTTAACAAATTTTTCTTCCGCGACGTCTCTTAGGAATTTGAATGTTTTTGAAGGTACGTTCGGATCGTAAACGTCAAATTGAGGTTTAATAGTGTTGATAAATTCTTTTTGCGAATATGAAGAAATAGTAATTATAGGTAAACCGATATTTATTAATTTTTCAATTTCTTCTTTATCAGATTCTTCTACGAAAACGATAATACCGTTTATTTTTTCGTTATCCATGATTTTTCTAAGTTCTGGTGCATTATTAAATCCGATTTTAGCGGCACCGAAGTAATTTAGATATTCGAGTGAATAATCTTTTCTTAGTGTGTCTTTATATGTATTTAAAATAGCGAAAGTAAGATTGCTAAATGTATTTCTTTTGTATCTAGGGTCTTTATCTACTATAGGTAACTCTAAAGTAAAGAAGAATTTACTTCCTTTATTTATTTCACTCTCAACATCGATTTTTCCACCCATCATTTCAATATAATTTTTTACGATTGTAAGTCCAAGACCCGTACCGCCGTATTTTCTTGTAACGGATTCGTCTGCTTGAGCAAATGCTTCGAATATTTTTTCTTTTTGTTCTTCACTTAGTCCTATACCGCTGTCTTTTACTTCGAAATAGATTTTCGCTTTATCGTTTACAATATCTTGAAGTTTAATTTTTACACTAATTAATCCTTCCGGATGTGTAAATTTAACCGCGTTACTAATTAAGTTTTGTAATATTTCTTTTATTTTTAAAATGTCGCCTTTTAAAGTTTTAGGAATATTAGGTGATATTTCTGCGACATATTGAATATTTTTTTGTGCACAAGGAGTTGAGAAAAGCTCAAGTGTGTTTTCAAATTCGTCGATAGCTTTAAAATCGATTTCTTCAAGAGTAACTTTGTTACTTTCGATTTTTGAAACGTCAAGAATATTATTAACGATTTGAAGTAGGTTTTTCGCACTTTGTTCGATTGTGTTTACGTAATCTTCTTGTTCTGGACTTAAAGAAGTAGTTCTTAACATTTCAAGGAAACCTAAAATTCCGTTAAGAGGTGTTCTGATTTCGTGTGACATATTTGCAAGGAATAGGGATTTCGCTTTTGTCGCTTCTTCGGCTTTTTTAATCGATTCTTGCGTAATTTTGATTGCATTTTCAACCGTTTCGACCGCTTTGTGAAGACCTTGGGCGGAACCGACGTCGATTTTTGTAGTTTCACCTGTGATAGGCGATAATGAAGTAAGTAGTTCTGAAAGTTCTTGAATGTGAGCTTTGATAAGTTTTTGAATATAAAGACCAATGATAAAAATCAATACGCCAAGTAAGAAAATAGCAAGGTTTATAATCAAGTTTTTAGTTGCGTTTGTTGTAATTTGATTAAGTTGTTGGTTTACTAATGTATTCAAGTCGGCAATAGTTTTTTGGAAATAGTTAATTCTTTTTGTAAATAAGTTAAAGTAGTCTATAGAGTCTATCGGATAACCGTTAAAGTTATCTGTTAAATAATATTCGTTATTTGCTTGTTGTAAATAGAAAATAATTGTTTGAATATCTTTTTCAGTCTTTTTGAAATTTTTAGAGTTATACATTGCCTGGTCTTTTTCGCTTAAAAGCTTAATAGGCAATATATTTTTTGAATGATAATAATTTAAAAATACTTTTTTATAAATATCTTCCGACATCGGAATATCGGCGGTAATGTAGTATGAACCTACACCCCTTACAATACCGGAATATGCAATAATTTTTTCAAACGGGAATTTGATTTCATAAGTTTTTTTAATTTCTTCAGGGAAGTGTTTAAAAATTTTAGCTTGCGTATCAAGAATTAATTTTTCAAGTACCGTATAATAATTAAAGAAATATTTTTTAATATAGTTTTCTTTAAAAGAATCTATTTTTTTTCTAACAATTGGTAATCTGTTTGTCATATTCAAAATAGGTTGAACGATATTATAAAAATCAGGATTTTCATTAATAAATTTTTTCATCTCTTCAATTGATTGAGAGAAAAGCATTCTTTTTTGTTTAATTAATTTTTTAGAATTAGGATATTGTCCTTTTGATACGGAATAAATAGAACTAACACCCCTCTCTTGTCCTAAGTAAACGAGCATTTTTTCTAATCTTTCAGCTAATTGCAAATATTTAATCGATTCTTGAACTTTTTGATACTTAGTGAAGTTTTGATACAAAAAGTACCCACTAATAAGCATCAGAATTAATGTCGGTACGAAAATGGCAAGGCTAATTAGCCTTAGTAATGAACCTTTCATTTTATCTCCTTAAGTGTTTGTTGGTCTATATCACTACAATAGTTTGCTATTTCACTATGAGAAAGAGCATATTTTAGATGCTCTTTTGCAAGTTCGGGCTTTCCTTCTCTAATATAAAGTCTTGCAATACAACAATGAACTCTTTTATTTCCGAGTTTTAAAGCACGTAAAAAATATTTTTCTGCTAATTTGTAATTTTTTTTGACTCCCCATCCGTTACAATACATTCTTCCGAGTAAATAATAAACTTGAGAAGAGTCTTTGTTTTTTAATTGTTTAATTAGTTCAAAAGCTTTTTTAAAATGTCTTTGAGCCGCTTTAGGATTGGTTTTTTCGAGTTTTACTCCTTTGTTGAACTCCATAAATGCTTGAGTAAAAGTAAAATCAAACGCATTTAACATTATGAGTATCGATAAAAACAAAACGATTTTTTTCATTCATTAACCTTTTAAGATGTTTTTTAAATCATCAATAGAGTCAATTTTTTGATTGAGTAATTTTTCAATGTATTTTTTGTCTTTTTTGAATTTTTTTTCATTTTGTGTTTCTAAATAATCTTGAACCGTTTTCATAATAATTTCTCTTATCTCCGGAGAAATATTAACTTTTGGTCTATCGTTGATTTTGTCAAAAAATTCGTAAAATTTATTAACTAATTCTTTTAACGTATCAATTGCCGCTTTTTGTTTTGATTTTTCGTCTATTACTTTTAAAATATAAGCGAGTTTTGAAAGTCTTAGATTTAAAGCGGCACCTTTTAGTTTGTGTGCGACTTTATGTAATTCTTCATAATTTTTCTCGTTTAGAGCTTTTTGGAAATTTTCTTTTTCGTTTTCAATTTGTTTATATAAATCTACTAAAAGCTCTTTTGTCATATTTTCATCTATTCCGAGTTCTTTGGCTGCTTGTTTAACTTCTTCTTCTATTAATTTTTTAGCCTCTTCTTTAGGTAGGTTTAAGATTTCTTGAACTTCTGAAAGTTCGTCTTCAAAAGAAATAGAGATAGTTACGGGTTCTTGAATTTCTTCTTTTGGTGGTAATATTTCAGAAGATTCTGGTACCGGAATCGTTTCTTTTGTTTGAGAAACAATACTTTCAAGTTCGGAAATTGTTTCTTCTTGCGGTTTAATATCAGGTTTAATGTTGAATAATTCTTCTTCAAGTTCAATTTTTGGAGAAGTTTCTTGATTTTGGTCTATTTCTTCAATAATCGGTATTTCTTCTTTTTGTAAATCAGGTGTAATAGGTACGTATTCGTCTAAATTTATTTGAGGGGTTTCTATTTCTATAGGTTTGATTGTTTCTAATTCTTCAGAAGTCTGAATAAGAGGTTCTTCAGAAGTTTTTTCTACTTCAGCTTCATTTGATGGGATTATCTCGTATAATGATAAATCCTCAAGTGTAATCAAGTCCACTTTTATTACTTTTATATTTTTATTGTTTATTGAAATTTGTTTATTTTGTAAAGCTGCTATTTCTAGCTCAATTTTATTAATTGTTTCGGAAAGGTTGTGTAAGTCGATATTCAGAAAGTTTAATAAAGATTTGTCGATACCGACAATTTGATTATTTTGCATTACCAAAATCATGATGTTTCCTTCTCTTTTAATTCTTTATAAATTTGAGAATATTTCTTTTTGTCTTCATCCGATACCGATTTGTTCATACTTATATAGCCGATTTTTTTGCCGTTTTCATCGTAAATCGGCTCTATAAATACTTCCACCCAATAGTATCTACCGTCTTTTCTGAGATTTTTTATAAAACCTCTGTAATGTTGATTTTTCTCTATCGTATCCCATAATTCTTTGAAAATTGTTTTTGGCATGTCAGGGTGCCTGAGAATATTGTGGGGTTTATTGATTAGCTCCTCTTTTGAGTAGCCAGAGAGTTTGCAAAATGCCGAATTTACAAAAGTTATATTACCTTTTAAATCGGTTTTTGAAATTACGGGACGATTCGAAATACCAACATCGTCAAATTTTACTTCTTGGTCGATTATTTTCATAATTACCCCTTTCCCTCTTTTGCAATTTTAACCAATTTTGAGTAAAATTCAATAATGATTAATAAAAAATTAAATATAAATTAAAAAGGGTGAGTATGAAAGTAATACTTTTAAGCGACGTTAAAGGCTTAGGAAAAGCAGGAGACATTAAAGAAGTTAAAGACGGATATGCAAGAAATTTTCTTTTACCAAGAAAATTAGCTGTACTTGCAACTCCTGAAGCAATTAAAGAGTTCGAAGCTAAAAAAGCTGAAGAAGAAGCGAAATTAAAAGCCGAAATTGACAAAATTAATGCAATTAAAGAAAAACTTGAAAGTACGAAAGTAATTATCAAACACAGACTCGGTGCAAACGGGCAACTTATAGGTGCCGTAACAAATAAAGAAATTGCTGAAAAACTTAAAGAATTAGGTTTTGAAATCGAGAAAAAACAAGTTGAACATACATCTATTAAAGCACCTGGTGAATACGAAGTGGATATTAAATTCCCTCACGGAATTCATGCAAAACTTCCTGTGGTAGTTGAAGGCGAATAATGAGTAATATTCATTTGGAAGCCACCACGATACTCGGATATAAAAAAGACGGCGTTGCCGTTATCGGAGGAGACGGACAGGTAACTTTCGGTCATGCGGTTTTAAAAGGCAACGCGAAAAAAGTCAGAACTCTTTATAATGGAAAAGTTTTGGCTGGATTTGCCGGAAGTACGGCCGATGCTTTTATACTTTTCGATATGTTTGAAAACCACCTTCAAAACAGAAAAGGAGACCTTTTAAAAGCGGTAATCGATTTTGCGAAAGAGTGGAGAAAAGATAAATATTTAAGACGTCTTGAAGCTATGATGATCGTACTTAACACAAAACATATTTTTATATTATCCGGAAACGGGGATGTAGTGGAACCGGAAGACGGAAAACTTGCGGCAATAGGTAGCGGTGGGAATTTTGCAATTTCTGCGGCTCGCGCTCTTGATAGACATGCTAACCTTGATCCTGAAAAGCTTGTAAGAGAATCACTTCAAATTGCGGGTGAATTATGTATATACACAAATACCAATATTACTATTTTAAAATTAGAGGAGGATAAATAGTATGGAAATGACTCCAAAAGAGATTGTAAAGTATCTTGACGAATATGTCGTAGGCCAAAAAGACGCGAAAAAAACAATAGCCATCGCTCTTAGAAACAGATATAGAAGAATGCAACTTCCAAAAGAGTGGCAAGATGATATTTTGCCAAAAAATATATTAATGATAGGTCCGACAGGGGTTGGTAAAACGGAAATTGCCAGAAGAATGGCGAAAATGATGAAAGTACCGTTTGTAAAAGTGGAAGCAAGTAAATATACGGAAGTCGGATTTGTCGGACGTGATGTCGAAAGTATGATTAGAGACCTTGTAAATAACTCAATGAATTTAGTAAGAGCCGAACTTGAAGAAGCAAGTAAAGAAAAGATAGAAGAAAACGTTATTGACGAAATTACAAGAAAACTTCTACCGCCACTTCCAAAAAACGCTCCTGAAGAAAAACAGCAAGAATATAAAATCGCTTTTGAGAGAATGAAAGAAAAAGTAAAATCGGGAGCTATGGATAACGCTAAAATCGAAATAGAAATTGACGAAGATATGGATATGGGCGATGATTTGCCTCCTGAAATGGTAAAAGCTCAAGAAAGTATCGTAAAAATTATCGGAATTTTTAATAAAAGCAGCAAGAAAAAAGAAGTTACCGTTAAAGAAGCAAAAGAGCTTTTAAGAAAGCAGGCCGCTGAAAAGGTTATTAATAAAGACGAACTTAAAAAAGAGGCTCTAAAAAGAGCGGAAAACGGAATTATCTTTATAGATGAAATCGATAAAATCGCAGCAACGGGAAATACTCGCCAAGACCCGAGCAAAGAGGGTGTTCAAAGAGACTTGCTTCCGATAGTGGAAGGTTCTACCGTTAATACTAAATACGGATATGTAAATACAGACCATATTTTATTTATTGCAGCGGGTGCTTTTCACGTAAGTAAGCCGAGCGATTTGATTCCGGAACTTCAAGGTAGATTCCCTTTAAGAGTGGAACTTCAAAGTCTTGATGAAGAAGCGCTATATCAAATATTAACTCGCCCTAAACATTCATTAATTAAACAATATCAAAAGCTTCTTGAGGTTGAAGGAGTCGAGCTTGTATTTGATGAAGAGGCGTTAAGAGAGATAGCGAAATATGCTTATCTTGCAAACGAAAAAACGGAAGATATAGGAGCAAGACGTCTTCATACCGTTGTGGAAAAAGTGCTTGAAGATATTAACTTTAATGCTGATGAGTATAAAGGACAAACGTTTAAAATAACAAAAGATTACGTTCAAGAGAGACTTGAAGACATCGTAGAAAACGAAGAAATAGCGAAATATATTTTATAAAAGAGGAAAATTATGCAAGAGAATGGGAGAGAAGGAATAAAAATGGAAGAAAAAGAAGAAAGTAGGGGAATAAAAAGTGGATTTGTCGGGATTTTAGGAAAACCAAATGCCGGAAAATCCACACTTTTAAATTGGCTTTTGGGAGAAAAAATAGCACTTGTTTCTCCAAAAGCTAATGCAAGCAGAAAAAGGGTCAATGCAATTGTAATGCATGGAGACGATCAAATTATTTTACTTGATACTCCGGGACTTCACGAAAAAGAAAAACTTTTAAATAAGTTTATGTTAAAAGAAGCTTTAAAAGCTCTTGGGGATAGTGATTTAGTACTTTTCTTAGCCGATGTAAGAGATGATTTGGACGGATATAAGTGGTTTTTGGAACTTAATAAAAAAAAGATTCCGCATATCGTAGTATTAACTAAAACCGATCTTGTTAACCAAGAAGAAATAGAAAATAAAAAAAGAGCTTATGAAAAGTTGGGAGAAGCATTAGCCGTAGTACCGATTAGCGCGGTTGAAGGTAAAGGAAAAGACGAACTTCTTGATGAAATAGTAAAACATTTGCCGGAACACCCATATTATTATGATCCTGAAATAATCTCAACAGAACATATTAGGAATATTTACAAAGAGCTTATTAGGGAAGCTTTGTTTGAAAAGTTAGGTGACGAGTTACCATATGAAACAGACGTATTAATAGATAAAATCGAGGAATTTGACAATTTAGACAAAGTTTATGCTACAATTATAGTTGAACGACCTAGCCAAAAGGGAATGATAATAGGTAAAAAAGGTCGAAAGATAAAAGAAATCGGTATGTATGCCAGAAAACTTTTAGAACAATTTAGCGGTAAAAAGATTTATCTTGAACTTTATGTAAAAGTTGTCCCGGGTTGGAGCAAAAACAAAAAAATGCTCGAAGAATTAGGATATGAGGTAGAATAAATGAAAAAAAATGCACTTGACACTAAAAGAAAAAATTCAGGTTTTGGTTTATTTAAAAAGTATAATTACAATATCGATGAAGTTATCGGCGTAAAAGGTAATGAAAAATATATTTTGTATGTTGATAAAAAGCTTATAAGAATATATAGAGGTAATCTTGCTTCATCTCCTTTGCTTTGTTCATATGTTCCTGTAGAAAGTGCGATTTTTTTTAGTTTTTTACTTGAAAAAAGCGTACTTGAAAAAATTGATCTTGAAAGTTATATCGAGACCAAAGTTTATGAAGAAGCCGGGGTAGAAGAGACCGAAGAGTATATCATTAAATACAAACTTGTAGATAAATATCAAGATCCAAAATATGTTGTTGTCGAGACGGTTATTGTTCCTACTAGTTTAATCAATTCCCATTATAAAGATATTTTGGAACAAACGGGTTATATCGACTATCTTTCATTTCCTGCATTTGCGTATAAGGCGTTATATGCTGAAGAAATCTTAAAAAAAGCGAATGACGTTTTTGTTGTTTTATTGTATGATAAAATCTTTTTAACTTTTTATAGTGAAGGCGAACTTGTTTATATTGCTACTCTTAGTAGTGGTCTTGATAAGGTATATGAAGCTCTTCAATCACTTCAAATTAAAAACTTTGATATTGAATTATTTAAAAAATTATTACTAAAAAAAGGGCTCAATTTAGATAAATATGCCTCAAATGAACTTGCAGTATTGGAAATCATTAAAAAAGAATTTTCAAATATTAATAAACTAATTCACGAGCAATTGACAAAAATTTCGAGTGAATATGAAATTAGAGGTTTTGATAGGCTTTTTATTACGTCCGAATACGGAGAAATATTAGGTGCTAACGAGTATTTTAAAGAACATTCTGACTTGGAAGTTTATAACTTTGAATTTTATGAAAAATACAACCTTGACAGACTTCCTATTGATCCGTTTTTATTCTTAGGAATGCTTGAAACACATTATGCCTATAAATACGAAGACCAAACATATAACTTTTCTCCGTTTTTAAGAGAACCGACGTTTTTCTATAGACCTTCTGGTAAACTTTTCTTAATTACAGCAGGATTGATTTTGGTAATGGGTGCTTGGCCTATGTATGAATTTTTAAAAGGCTGGAATTTCGAGAGAAAAAACAATATCTTACAAACTGAAATAAATAAGCTTCAAGCAAATGTAAATTCATTACAAGTACAAGTAGCCAATCTGACTAAAAAAGAGAAAAAAATAAAAACCGAAATTAATAATTATCAAAAAGACATTGCGACTCTTAAAAAATTTATTGATGAAGTTTATAAATTTAAGTTTTCTTATATGCCTAAATCTCAAGAAATTGTAGATTTGACATATTATCTCGATAAATATCACGTATATCTAAAAAATATGAGTTATTCTAATGGAGAATATGTTTTAAGCGTATATGCATATAATAATTCAAATATACCTGACTTGATAAATGCATTAACACAAAACGGATACGATGTTTATGCAAAAGAGGTAGTTTTAAAAGACGGTAAATACAAATCTGAAATTAGGATTAAAGAATGAAAGCGTTAAAAAGTATTGATAATTATTTTTATACAAGAACTAAAAGAGAAGCTGTTTATGTTTATTTATTAATTGCAATTTTAATCGGTTTTGTAATTTTTTATTTTATTTATCCTAAAACACAAATGTATGCAAAAAAACAACATGATTTGTATAATGAGTTATTGACAAAAAAATCTTCACTCGAAACGACTCAAAGAGTTTTACTAGCAAGAGTTACTTTGTTAAATAAAAAGATAAAAGAACTAACAAGTCAATTGGAAGTTTTGAAAAAACAAAAAACTTTTTATACTGAACTCACTTCTCTTTTAAATTTTGCAAACTTTGATCAATATAAATGGGCTCAACTTGTAAAAGAGTCGGTGGATGCGGCCAAAAATGAAGGTATGAAAGTTGTAAAAATCAGTAATAACTTGTATGACGATCAAAACGCTACTAAAAAAACGGATTTTCTTGTAAAGAGGATGGATATGGATATCTATTTAAGAGGAGATTATAAAAACTTTATTTTCTATGTGTATAATTTTGAAAACCGAAAAGATTTAATTAAGGTTAGTGAAATCAACGTAACTTCACCGACAAAATATTATCTCAAAATCTCAATATATGGATTTGTAAAATGAAAAAGTTAGTATTATTTGCAACGGCAGTCCTATTATTCGCTCAAGTAAACGATCAATATTTGAATTATACGAATAAGTTAGTTAATTATCAAATAAAATTGAAAAATATCGAAAAGATAACGCCTCCTTTTGAGATTTATAGGAATGAAGTGGTTTATAAAAATAATAAAACCAAAAAAATCATCAGAAGAGTTATCAAAGTAGATTTAGTTTCTATATTTGATAATAAAGCTTATGTAGTTTTAAAAGAGTATTTAGGTTCTCAACTTGTTAGTGTAAAGAAAAAATGGGTTAAAGTCGGTGATAAAATTGATAAATGTGTAGTAAGTAATATTACAATCGATAAATTGGTTATCAGATGCAAAGATAGAAAAATTGTTAAAAGCTTAAATAAAAAAATCCCATTCTTTAAGGAATCAAAATGAAAAAGTTAGTGTTAGTTTTGTTTTTTGCAATCTCGTTGTTTGCAAATGATTGTAATAACAAACTGTTTAATTATGCGAACAGTATTAATCCAAGCGACAGATTAACAGTGAAAGAATTTTTAAATTTATTGGTGACGCAACAGTGCGGAATCAATATAGTTTATAAAGACAGAAAAGCTAAAATTGAATTAAGTAAAAAAATGCCTTTTGTAAGAATCAAAAACTATACTTTACCTCAAATTTTAGATTTAGTTCTTGCAAAAAGAGGGCTTTTTTACACTTTGAAAAATAATGAACTTGATATTAGTTATTATAAAACAAAAACATACAAACTTGATTTTATTTCGACTACGAGAGAAGGTGAAGCGCAATTAAATGCTACGGACAATACGGTAAAAAATACTTATAAGTTTGATTTTTGGGATAATCTTAAAGAAAAAATCACTTTAATTTTGAAAAATAATTCTGATACTTCGATTACATTAGCATCCGTAATAGGTAAAGGGGCTAAAAACACTAAAGCTAACGAAGGTTACTTTGAACCGATTGTAGATAAAGATAGCGGTATTATCGTAGTAACAGGTACAATGAAACAAATTAAAGCGGTTGATAACTTTATGAAAAACTTATACAAAGCTTTAACTAAAGAAGTGTTGATTGATGTTAGAATTTATAGTGTTGAGCTAAGTTCTTCTCATAAGACAGGTATTGATTGGAGTAAATTACAAATCGCACTTCCTGATAGTACGGTTCCTTTAAGAAGTAGATATATAGCAGGTAGTGCTTCATTGTTTAATAATGCAACTTTTAGTGCGAGTGCATTACTTAACTTTTTAGCGCAAAACGGAAACGTTAATTCTATTTCTAATCCTAAAATCGTAACGTTAAATAATCAAAAAGCTATTATTAGCGTTGGTGATACGATTTATTATAAATATGCTTCAAAAGTTGTTACGGATCAAAATGGAAACCCTTCAACAGAATATACTATTGATTCAAAATTCGTAGGTGTAGTATTAGATATTACTCCTCAAATTAGTGATAACGGTGAAATAATTTTAAGTATCGCACCAAGAATAAGTGCTTTTAGAGATGCAACTCAATTAACAAATACTGATAGAGGTATGCCGCCTGATACTAAAGACTCTACAATGCTTAGCATCGTAAAAATGAAAGACAATCAAACATTGGTACTTGGTGGGTTAATTACTAATGATAAAACTTTAAAAGTAAACGGAGTACCTATTTTGAAAGAAATTCCATTACTAAAATACTTTTTCTCATCAAGAGAACAAATTACATCAAAAAAAGAATTGGTATTTGTTATTACTCCACATATTATAGATTTAAAAAAGAAAAAAACATTAAGGGATTTGGGATTTGAGCAAGTTCGCGGACGCTAGGGAGCTGTTTAGAGATGTAGTTGATTTGAGGAATTATATTCCTCTTAAAACTTCTGAAAAAACGAAACAAGATTTAATAAATGCGATTAAACAAAAAGAGAAGATGATTCTTCTCACCGGTGCTGCCGGTAGTGGTAAAAGTTTGATTTTAAAAAGCGTATATGAAGAATTAAAACAAAATACAGATGTCTTTTATATTAATAATCCTTATTTGGAAATTGACTCGGTGCTTGAACTTATAAAAACTCTAGGCCTTGAAACTCATCATATTTTATTACTTGACGAAGCTCAACTTCTTACTCCTGAAACATGGGAAAATCTTAGAATTTACGCTGATAAGGGTAATATTACTATAGTGTTTGCCACTCATGATACGGATGTTAATAAGCTTCTTCAAAAAAAACACTTCAAAACGAGAATTAACTATATTATTCCTGTGAAAAATGTTTCTTTTTCTGAAATGGAAAACTTTATTTATTCTAAACTTTTGAAAAATAACTTCAACGATACAGCTGAAATGTTAACTAAAAAAAATTTTAAAAAAATTTATAAATATACAAGAGGTTCATTAAGAGCAACGAATCAGTTGATGTTTAAACTTTTTGACGTTGTGGATTATTTTTATGAAAAAGAGCCTAGTAGGTTTTCAAAAAACAAAATAGATAATAAATATATAGAAATTGCTATAATGGACTTAAAGGCTATCGATGCATAGATATGAAGAATTAGAAAAGCTTTATTATAAAAAAAAACGAAATCAAATTATTGTAATAATTTTATTAGCTCTATTTTTTGTTTTAGTTTATAAATTAATAGAATATGCAAATATTCAGACTGGTTTAAAAACTCAAAAAATAGTAGAAAATAATATAACTAAAGAAAAACTTGCGAAAACTTCACCAAAAAATAATGATAATACAACACACAATAATTCTATAAAAGTTTCTAACCAAGAAAATAGTTCTAAAACAGAGAAAAAAGAAAAAAAAGTAGCTAAACTTGAATTTATATTGCCAAATATTGCCGAAGTAAAAACTCCGGTAGAATCAAAAAAAATCACTAAAAATCCAGAACCAAAAACTGTAACAAAACCGACACCTAAACCTAAAAAAGTTGAAAAAGAAATAACTAAGCAAACTCTTCCATCAAAACTTAATTTACAAGTAGAAAAAGTAGATTTACAACAACTTATCGCTTCTTTTAATCAAAATCCGAATTATGATTTGGCTATAACAATTTCTAAAGAGTTTTTTAAAAGAGGTAATTTAAAAGAAGCTCAAAAATGGGCTTTAAAAGCAAATACAATGGAACCTGAAAGGGTTGAAAGTTGGCTCCAATTTGCCGATATACTTTTGAAACAAGGGAAAAAAGATAAAGCCATTCAAATCTTAAGAGTTTATATTGACTCTTATGGTGAGAATGATGAAATCAACCGAAAGTTAAGGAGCCTAAATGAATGAAAAAATTTTAACCCAAATCAAATCACTTCCACCTCTTCCTGATAGCGTAGTTAAAATTCAAGAAATTACCAGTAATCCTGATGCCGGAGTTAAAGATTTAGTTCCGATAATTGAAAAAGACCCTATGTTAAAAGCAGATTTGTTAAAGGCTGCCAATTCTCCACTTTATGGATTTGCAAGACAAATCAAAACGGTAGATAGAGCCGTAGCGCTTTTTGGGATGACTACAGTAAAAGGTTTCGTAATTTCTTTTGCGATAAGAAATACTCTTAAATTCGATTTGAGTGCTTATGGGATAAGTGAAGACCAATTTCAAGATGTTGCGTTAAAAAGAAACGCACTTGCATTTAATTGGTATAGATTAAATAAGCAAAAACTTGATATAATTGCAACCGATGCTTTTTTGATTGATATCGGGGCGGTGATCATTTCCTTGATACTTATTACTGAAAACAGACACAATGAATTCAGAAACAAACTAACTCCTCAAAACAGATATGCACTCGAAAAAGAATACGTAGGTGCGACTACACCGGAAATTACCGCGGAACTATTCAAACGCTGGCATTTCGGACAAGATTTAATTATACCAATACAATATATCGATAATCCGGAAAATGCGCCTGAATATAACGAGTGTGCGGCAAGTTTGGATGTTTTAAGAACGACATACGACTTGTTAGACCCTAATAACGAGGAGAATTTAAATAAAGCTTTTGAAAAAATTGAAAAATATAACTTAGATATAAATCAATTCAAAGAGGCATTGGAAAAAATTAGTAACTAAGGGTATTTTATGAAAGAATTTGCTTATAAGCTTGTTAAAGGGATAGATAGAAAAGATATCCCAAGAGACAAGCGTGATATTATAAACGATTTGATTGCGCTTGGAATTGTTACAAGCGGGAAAATCATTCAACTTAAATCGAAATATAGAATCGGAAAAGTTGATGTAACAAAAAAGGGATTCGGATTTTTAATTCCTATTGGTGTTAAAGAAAAAGACTACCTAATCGAAGCTCATCATCTAAACGGAGCGAGCAAAGGGGATTTGGTAGTAGCCGAGAGATTATTTAACAAAAAAGGAAGACCAAAAGCGAAAGTCGTATATATTTTAGAAAAGGCTTTTGCTTATACGGTGGCGTATTTGACGTATGAATTCAAAAACGGCAAAAAACAGCCGGTATTAAAAAATATTAAAACGGATATGCCGATTTTCGTTAGCGAAAAGAAAAAAACATTAAAAAAACTTCCTGACGGAGCTGTATTTAAGGTCAATAATTATACGGCGAAAATCGAGGAAGTTTTGGGTGTATTGCAAGACCCATGGGTAGATGAAAAAATTTCTCTTGCTTTGTATAACAAAAAAGAGGAATTTAGTAAAAAAGCTATTAAAGAGGCAAGAGCATACGGCGATTATGTAGATAAGTCGATGTATCCGGATAGAATGGATTTGACCGATTTGCCGTTTTGTACAATCGACCCTCCGACTGCAAAAGACCATGACGACGCAATTTATTTCGATAAAGAAAAAAACGAGCTTTATGTAGCTATAGCGGATGTTAGCGAATATGTTTATCTAAACGGAAACATCGATAGAGAAGCGAAAGAGAGAGGGTTTAGTATCTACTTTCCTCACAAAGCCATACCGATGCTTCCAAGAGAGCTTAGCGAAAACATTTGTTCTTTAAAAGAGCACGAAGACAGACTTGCGTTTGTTTTTAAAATTACTCTTAATGAAAAAAACGAAGTGGTAAAAGAGGAGCTTTTCGAAGCTATTATAAACTCTCATAGAAAATATTCGTATGACAGAGTGGATGAGTTTTTGGACGGAAAGTTTGAAAATATCGACGATACCGATAAAGAGATACTTGAATGGTTGATGCCGCTATGGGATAGAGTTAAAAATATAAGAGCTCAAAGGCTAAAAACAGGTCTTGAATTTGAGAGTGACGAAATTAAAATGACTCTTGATGAAAACGGGATGATTAAAGACGTTACTCTTGAAAAAGAGACGCCGTCTCATAAGCTGATAGAAGATTGTATGCTTCTTGCAAATAAAGCGGCGGCTAAGATGATTGATTTCGGTATTTTCAGAGTACATGACAAACCGTCACAAACATCGCTTGACGAACTATATAGTGAGCTTGGGGCACTCGGAATTGATGTTGATGTCGATGAAAAAGATTTTACGAAAGTTGTTGAGGGTATTCAATCTCAAGCAAAAGAGATGGGTATAAAAAAATTCGTCGATAAACTTATTATCCGTTCTCAACAACAAGCAAGATACGATGCAACAAATACGGGGCATTTCGCTTTGGGATTTGAGAGATATACACATTTCACTTCACCTATTAGAAGATATTCGGATCTTACGCTTCATAGAATTTTAAAAGCGACTATTAAAGGTGAGAAGAAGATTCTTGATTATATTTTAAGAAATGTCGAAGCTCTTGTGGTGAAATTAAGCGAGCTTGAGAGAGAAGCTATGAAAGTCGAGTGGGATTTTTATGACAGAAAATATGCAAGATATGCAGATTTACACATCGGAGATGTTTATAAAGGTATAATCGAAGACACCGAAATTCCGCCTATTGCTAAAATTCTTGAAGATAAATTATTAGGAGCGAGAGTATTTCTTAAAGATAAACAAAAATTTAATCTTTTTGAAAAGGTGGATATTGAAATCGTAAAAGCAAATATTGCAACTGCAAAAATAAAAGGTAAAGTAAAAAAAGAGGAATCAGAAAGTATAATCGAATCCGGCGGCGAATAATACCGCTCCTCCCTCTTTAAATTCCCCGTTTGTATATGTTTTCGTAATCGGGTCGTATACGCTTGCTCTTCTTGTTTTTTGTTTTGTATAAAGAGCTGAAATTCCTACACTCATTCTATCGTCAAGTTTATATTTTATACCTCCTGAAAAGATATGTTTATCGCTATCCGGCAGACTGAAATCTATTGTAGAGTTAGGCACTGGAGATTCGTCATAAGCATATCCTAACATTGCTGTTAGTTTTTCGCTGCATTGGTGTGTTATACCGAATCTGTAAGTATTGGAATCTTTCCAGTCTTTCGGTTTTGGAGTACCGAATATTGCATTAACGGCAGGGTCTTTAAAATCGAAGTCTAATTTTTTATAACTATGCCAATATGTTCTGTCAAATACGAATTCAAGTGTTGTTTTTCCGAATTTTTTAGCTATAGCTAAATTTAAAACAGCCGGTAAAGGTACCGTTACTTTCCCCGGAGTGTTAAAAGCTACTACTTTTGCAGCATCCGCCGGATTTCCCGTGATTAGATACAGATTATAAAATCCGCTTGCATCACCGCTAAGTGAAAGATTTATTTTCGAGCGGTAAGTCGCCGCAAGTCTTAATGTTTGGTCGTCGCTTCTAAAAGCAACTGCCGCGTTCCATCCTTTATCGAAACTGTCTCCGTTTAGATATTCCGAATATAAAGGTGTGTATGTTCCGTCTCCGTTTGATTTAAGCCCCAAAACATTTGCGATACCTTCGCTTTTTACGAATCTGATACCGAATGCAACACCAATGTTTTCATTTACTTTTTTTGCAATTACGGGGTTTAGTTCGATAGTTTTAAGAGTAAATTCTTTTGCTCCTGCTTCAGGTATCGTATCGTCCCATCTTTTTGAAAGACCTGCCGGGTATGTTACCGAAAATCCGAATCTCCAACCGTTATGGTCTTTTGAAGTGAAATGAAACTGAGGTACGATGAAATCTTCTTTTCTTGAATAATATACTTCTCCGTTATCGTTTTGAAATTTGACCTTATTAAGATGAATCATTGTAGTTAATAATTCAAAACTATTTTTGTCTTCATTAAACACCATATTCGCAGGGTTATAATAAGCGCTATCGGCTCCGCTTGCATTCGCTACGTTTGCGGCACTAAGAGCTATACCTTTTAGAGATTGCTCTGGTATTCTATATCCGCTTGCAAAAAGAGTTGCAACTAAAACAGATGAAAGTAGTAAAGTTTTTTTCATATATCCTCCTTTTTCCTAATATTGTATAATTTTACAAAAAGTTTGCTATGTATAAAAAAGATTTTGATAAATTGGCACAATATCCGCACTTTTTGTTGTTTTACGGTAACGAGTTTTATCTGCAAGAGTACGAAAAAATAATTCAAGAAAAATTCAAAAACGCAAATATTTTGAAGATGTATTATGACGAGTATGATTTTGAGATAGCAAAAACTCACCTAAACGAAACCTCTTTATTCGGAGGAGAGAGCGTTTTGATAATAAAACACAATAAAATTCCTCCGAATATAGATAAATTAAAAAAATATACGAAAAACTCTTATCTTTTCTTTTTTTATTACGGCAATAAAAGACCGGAAGTTTTCGGCAAAAATTTCGTTAGATTTTTCGAGCCTAATTTAAGAGATAAAGTCGAATTAATAAATAAAATCGCAAATGAAAAAAAAGTAAATATAACCCAAGAAGCAAAACTTTTTTTAGCAAAATCGATAGAGCCGTCTTTTTTGAGAAGCGAGATAGAAAAATTATCGTTATATAGTGATAATATTGACGTTGACGTAGTAAAAGAGCTTGTTTTTATTTATAAAGAGGAGTCTTTTGAGGATTTGATAGTATCGATTTTAAGAGGTGAAGATTTTTTTGAAAAACTAAACACCATGCTCGAAATTGTGGATTTTAAAAGAATAATTCCTGCGACTATCAGATATGTCAGAGATTTGTATTCGTATAATTTATATATCAAAAAAACCGGTCTTTCGTCTCTTGAAGGTTTTTTGGGGTATAAGCTTCCTTTTGATATTGAAAAACAAAGAGTGGATTTGGCTGTAAGACTTAAAGAAAAAGATTATTACGAACTTTTAAAACATCTGTTAAATTTCGAACTTCAAATGAGAAATAGTGAAAAAAACAAAGAAGCCATATTTTGGGAAGCGATGAGTTATCTCAAAACTTTTAAGAGCTTTTAAAAATTTTTTTTATTCTTTTTGCGGCTTTGGTAAGTCCTAATTTCATCCCCGAATATCTCATCATTTTAGCCATTTGTTTGTATTTTGATTTTTCATAACACGGCTCGTCGCAATTTCTACATCTCGGTTTCGGGTCGTGAGGGCATTCTTGAAGTCTTAAAATCGAATATTTAAGCATCTCATGACAATCTTCACAAAGTGATATCGTTTTTGTAATTTTTATATCTTTATAGGGAATGATATACTCTTTTTCGTATTGATTTTGATGTTTATCGTGGCAGTATATTTGGAAAAATTTAGTTAGAGTTTCTATTTCGCTTTTGAATTTATCAGTCGTCATTTTTTTCCTTTAAGAGAATAGGAGAGGGGACGAAAAAATTATAGCTTTAAAAAATTTCTCTTTCATTGACTAAAATCAATAAATTCATCAAAATTTTGTCTTATCGCTTCATAAAGCACAATTCCCACGCTTACGGCTAAATTTAAACTTCTTCCCTCTCGTGTCATAGGTATTGTAATACAATTTTCTTTATGTTCGTTTAAGACTTTTTCGTCGATTCCCTTTGTTTCGCTTCCGAATATCAGATAATCTCCGGGTTTAAATTTTTTTTGAAAATAGGGAGTTTTCGTTTTTGTAGTGGCAAAAAAACATCTACTCGTATCTACGTTTTTCAAAAACTCATCAACACTCTCCCATACTTTCAAATCAAGCTTATCCCAATAATCAAGCCCCGCTCTTTTTACAGCTTTTTCACTAATATCAAAGCCTATGGGCTTTACGATATGAAGTTTTGCTCCGGCATTTACGCAAAGTCTTCCGATATTTCCGGTATTTGGTGGAATTTGAGGATTAAATAGTACGACATTAAACACTTTTTTGCCTTTTTATCAGATGTTCGAAAATTTTAGCTACCGCCTTTGGTTTTTTAAAAAAAATCTCTCTTAATCTTTCTTTGATTATTTGAGATTTTATCTCCTCTTTTTTCATTTCGTCCTCTTTTTAATTTATTTTTTTACAAATTCACTATTTCACTAATCCACTATATAAAAAATTAACCACCCTCAACAAGAGAGCAAATTTCGACCATTACAAAAAAGCTAAAAAGCCCGGACCGCTGCGCGCTTGTGTGCTTTTTTTAACGCTTTTTTCCATTAAAATTTGCAATTATTTCGGGTTGTTTAATTTTTAAAATAACTCCTACAATTTTACAAACTCATAATTTCACTACTTATAATATTATCGTCTTATTTGCATAGACAAATATCCTATCTTCAATAGCAAGCTTAATCGCGCGGCTGAGCACTATTTTTTCGATATCACGTCCTTGAAGTCTCATCTCTTCCCAGCTCATTTCGTGGTCGACTCTGATTACGTCTTGTTCGATTATCGGTCCGTCGTCGAGGTTGTTGTTTACGAAGTGGGCCGTTGCTCCTATGATTTTTACGCCTCTATCATACGCCTGTTTGTAAGGGTTTGCTCCGATGAATGCCGGAAGAAACGAATGGTGTATGTTTATTATTTTATTCGGGAACTCTTCTACGAAATTAGGTGTCAATATTCTCATAAATTTTGCCAAAATTATAAAATCGGGATTTGTAGGTTTTATGATTTCAAGCATTTCGTTTTCGTGTTCTACGCGGCTTTTGCCCTCAGCCGGAATGTAATAAAAAGGAATATCGAATTTTTCCACTAAATCTCTTAGATTTTCTCTATTTGCGATAACTCCTATAATCTCTACGTCCAAATCGCCACTATATTGTTTAATAAGAATATCTCCAAGAGCGTGAGCTTCTTTTGTAGCCATTAAAAAGAGTCTTTTTTTGCGCTTTTTGAAAATTCTAATATTCGCACAAGGCACTTCTTTTAAAATCTGCTCTTTTAATTTTTCTTTATCAACCTCTCCGGCAATTACGGCGCGGAAAAAGAATTTGTTGTTTTCTTTATCAACGAATTCCTGTTGAGTTTCTATATTGAAGTCGTTTTCGTATAAAACCTTGCTGATTTTATATACAAGCCCTTTTTTGTCATCACAATCGATTAAAAGAGTATATTTCATTTTAGGCCTTTTTATGAGAATTTTATCAAAAACGAAGGAAAAGAAGAAAAAAACTTTGAAGAGGAACAAATAAGATATGAAAAGTTGAAGAAGGAATTGGTGCAATACTTGGTCATCCCGGTGGGTTTCTAATTTATCTCCTACCAAGTAAGGTAGGAAATTGTAACAAGGTATCTCTACGAGAACGTGGAAATGGATTACTTGTCGTTTCCAATTAACCTTCTACCTAAAAAGGTAGAAAATTAGAAAATATTATGAGTATATCGATGACTACAGAGATGGAAGAGATGTCTCTAATTAACCTTCTACCCAAGAAGGTAGAAAATTTGAAAAATTAACAAAACAAGCAAAATATCGTTAAGTTTCCAATTAACCTTCTACCCAAGAAGGTAGAAAATTCTTGATAATTCTATAACGATAAACCTGTCTATATTTTATTTAGTCTCCAATTAACCTTCT